>CAYZKE010000036.1:0-13642 GCA_964478505.1 uncultured Loktanella sp. | reverse complement strand
TTTCATTTAAAAACAGTCACTTACAAATTCCTCCGCCAATTTTTCGCTCTGATGCGAAAAAAACTGATTGATGCCAAAGTGCTGCCCCATTCAGATGGCTATATCTGCTCACCCAAGGCGGTGTTCGCGTTAGCTTAATGTTTAAGCCAGATGCCGACGCGGAACGAAACTAAATCTGCAAATACCCTGAGGAGGGATCACAATGCTTAACTTTATTAAAAACTTCCGCAATGACGAAGACGGTGCTGTCACAGTTGACTTCGTTGTTCTGACAGCTGCAATCGTTGTTCTGGGCCTCGCAGTAGGCGGCGCAATCAGCTCAGGCGCTGGCGATCTGGCAAACGACATCGAGACACAGCTCGATACACAAGGCGACGCTCTGAACCAATAAGCGCTAGCTGTCTTGTGGCGATTTGCGTCCAAGACCAAAAGCTGGATGTCGCGCCCAATCAAAGCTGGCGCGACATCACCCCAAAAGCCCTGATTGCACGTAAAATCATGTATACGTTGTGATTGCGGGAAGGCGTCGCGACTGTCGTAAATGACGCTGTGTTGCACCCATAACTTTAGGTTCCATTTGAAGCCGGAGGCCCGAGCAATCATGAAAAAGTTCCAAGACTTTCTGAGCGACGAAGACGGGGCTATCACCGTTGATTTCGTGGTGCTTACAGCGGCGATTTGTTTGCTGGGCTTCACTGTTGTAAACGCTTTCAGTGGCAGTGCCGAAGATCTTGCCAATGATACATCGGCGAAAATGCGAGAACAGTGCGTTCACTCTGCCTGCGATTAATGTAAGACGGCGTCGGCCGGTATTTAGATCTTTACGTCCCGTAAGTGGATGCAGTGCATGATCTACAATTGATTCTATATTCAACGTCGTATGCGTTCATAGACTGGTTGACCGTCATAGGGTCATATGATCATCGTACATCAACCAGATCGAAGCGCGCATGAGTTTGGCGCGTGCATCAGAAACGCGCATTGTAGTCACCTCACTCTCTTGTATTATCCCTCTCCACAATGTCTGGTACAGTGACTGCTTGGCGACATAATATGGATATGCTCTTAGGTTACTTGAAAAGCGTGACCTGCGGCGGCAGAGAGAGATTAAGTGCGCCATCCATCATGATGGCCCGGAAGCTAGAGGTGAAGATATGCGTGCAGTTTTTGGATTAGTTCTGTTGATCGGGATGGGTCTTGCCGGTTTTGCTGTTTATATGGTGAACCAGTATATGGAAACACAGGCGTCCCAATTGGAGCGTGAACGGCAGCGGTCCGCAACAGCAATTCGCACTGCGGACATATATGCGCCTTCGCGGTCGCTTACATATGGTGACCTGCTGACAATAGATGATGTCAAAGTCATCAAATATGCGCGCGACTATTTGCCCGATGGCGTGTTTGCAACCGAAGAAGAGTTGTTTCCACAAGGTTTGAACGTGCCGCGCGTGGTCCGCATCCCCATGCAGGCGAATGAACCGATCTTGAACGCAAAAGTGACAGAAGCAGGGGCGCCCCAAGGCATTACAGCGCTGCTTGATCCCGGCATGCGGGCCTTTCCGCTGCCGAATAACATGACCCAAGCATTCGCAGGCGATCTTCGAACTTCAGATCGGATTGACCTTTATTGGGTTGGTAGCGTGGATCGCGGACAGAACATTTCACGCTTGGTGAAAAGCAGGCTTGAGATTATCTCCATGGGTGAAGCGGATGCGCGCGGCAGAGGCACTGGCGTTATTCTTCAGGTATCCCAAGAAGACTTTGCAGATCTGCAAGTACTTCAGGCGGCAGGGACGCTGTCACTGACTCCTGTGGGCCGTGACGATCTTGAGGCAGGCGATACCACGATTGAAACCAACATCCGTGATGTTCTTGGAATTGTGGAAGAAGTGCGTGCACCAGAGCCAGAGATTGTCGAGGAAGAACGCTGCTTCGTCACCCAGCGCAACGGTACCGAACGCATTCAAGTCGAAGTCGAATGCGCTAACTGATTTGGCCAAAGTGCTGAATTGACGATATCCCTCTTGCGCCCCGCTAAATCTTGTGTGGGGCGAATCAATATACACACTGCCTAGCAAGTGTTGCGCTTAATCCACATTCGCTCTGCCCTCCAACACCTTGATTCTTGCAATAAATATGGTTGTGCCTCATGGTCGGTACATCATGGGCGGGAAGACCCGTTAAAACGAGGCGTGATCGGAGAGGCAGGTCACTTATGAAATATGACAAATTCTTAAAGGCAGCTATTGCTGGCTTAACGTTGTCGCTTACTGCGGCAGCACCAAGTATTGCACCGGCCGAAACGTTGCGCGTTCTGCGCGGCGCGGCGTCCAGTGCACTGAGCGTTCCGATGAGTCGGGCCGTTGTTGTGGAGAGCGATGTGCCCTTCACCGAACTTTCGATTGCGAACCCCGGCATCGCGGACATTTCGTCGTTGTCGGACCGCACAATCTACGTTCTGGGTAAAGAACCCGGCCGCACAACCCTGACCCTTTTGGGTGAGAACGGGCGACTGATTACGAACGTCGAAGTGCATGTTTCACCTGACATGGCAGAATTCAAAGAGCGTCTGACGCAGATTCTGCCCGGCGAGAACATCGAAGTCCGCACCGCAAACAGCGGTATCGTGCTGTCTGGCACAGTAAGCTCGATCGCACGTCTTGACCGGGCACTGGACCTTGCAGAGCGCTACGCTCCCGACCGCGTCTCAAACCTGATGACAGTCGGTGGCACACAGCAAGTGATGCTGAAAGTTCGTTTTGCAGAAATGCAGCGTTCGGTCAGTAAAGCATTGTCGTCGTCGCTAGCGCTGTCCGGTCTTGGATTCGGGGACGATGTCGGCATCACGGGCGGTACAAACCGGACAGTCGGGCAAGCTGCGATCAACGGTGCCCTCAACAATTCTGTTCCCGCTTCAAACTCCAACAACGGTGCGTTTGTTTTTGGCTTTGGTGCAGGCAGCCTCGAAGTAGGCATCTTGCTTGAAGCGCTGGAAACACGGGGTGTTGTACGGTCTTTGGCAGAGCCAAACCTGACAGCGCTCAGCGGTCAGGAAGCAACTTTCCTTGCCGGTGGCGAATATCCGGTACCATCTTCGAACGAAGGCGGGACGATCTCTGTCGAATACAAACCGTTTGGTGTCGAGCTTAGCTTTATTCCTCGTGTGATTGATGGCGACATCATCAACCTGGAACTCAGCGCCGCAGTATCGGCGATCGACCCGTCCAGCGGTTTTCAGGCAAACGGCTTCTCTGTCGATGCTTTCAGCCGTCGTGAAACATCGACAACAGTTGAGATGCGTGATGGCGAAAGCTTCGCAATTGCCGGATTGCTCTCAGATGACTTCAACGACTTGAATGGTCAGGTGCCATGGGTCGGGGATATCCCTGTCCTTGGCGCGCTGTTCAGAAGCGCTGAATTCTCGCGTCGCCAGACAGAGCTGGTGATTATTGTGACGCCACATCTTGTGTCACCGACACGGGGCGAAGCCTTGGCCTTGCCAACGGATCGTGTGCGCCCACCCACCGAGCAAGGGCTCTTCCTCTTCGGCCAAGTGGCCCGGACAGGTGGCCCATCCACAGGTGGTGCAGGCGAAGTGGCACGCCAGGACTTTAGCGGGTCCTACGGCTATGTCCTTGACGAATGATTGGAGCGTAAGTCGATGAAATACATAATGACAGCAGCCATCGCGGCCGCAACACTGAGCGCCTGCTCATCCGCTGACAGGCAAATCGCATCTGCTTCGTTCTTTACTGAGGCAGGGTCAACGATCGACTCTGGAGATTTTGGCGAAGCCACAATGAACAACCGTCTGGTTCAAACCGGTGCACAGGATTACACGATCAATCTTGCGCGTCGTTTTGCAGCCGATGTGAACACAACGGTTAACTTTGCCTTCAACTCGACAGTTCTGGACGCAGATGCACAGGCAACACTGATGCGACAGGCAGATTGGATCCGTCAGTTCCCAGAAGTGCGCTTCAAAGTGTATGGCCACACTGACCTTGTCGGCAGCCAGGGCTATAACCGTTCACTTGGTTTGCGCCGTGCACAAACCGTTGTGTCGTTCCTGGCGTCACAGGGGATCGACCGCAGCCGACTGGAAGCAGTCGTATCCTTCGGTGAAACACAGCCGCTTGTTGTGACCGAGGGCCGCGAGCGTCGCAACCGCCGCACGGTCACAGAGGTGACAGGATTCGTTGAAAGCGATCCGATGCTTCTGAACGGAAAATACGCCGCGATTATCTTCCGCGAATACGTTGCAAGTGCAACTACAGAAACCGCGACCGCGACAGAAGGCCTATAAAAATACGCGCTTTTGCGCTTCGTTGACGCCGGATTCTTTGTCCGGCGTCAACATTTGACCAAAGAATTGCAAATCGTCGCAAATATCTGCACAGTCGAGTTGATTTGGTCCTATTATCGACAAATTTCCCAGTAATGATTGGACCATAAGTTGGTTTTATTGCCATGGTTTAGGCAAACCTGGCCAGTATGGTAAGTGAGTCTTACTACTGGCTGGTGATTTTGAGTGAAATTAAGTGATGGGGACATCAAGAAGATGAGTACAAGCCCAGTTGTCCAAAGCGACCCGCCACAGATCGTGGCGTGCACCATAAGTCGTGACGTGCAGAACTTTGATCTTTTGATCGAAGACATGGAAGCAGCATTGGGCGATGCATGGGGCGACCTCAGCTTTGAGGATGCGATCGCATTTCTTGGACAGCCGGATGCACGCGGTCTGCAGTTTGTCACACTCGCCATGGATGCCGAGGACGAAGATAATCTTGCAACCATCTCCGAGGTCATAGCCTCCGCCAAAGCGGCTTCGGTGAAAGTGATCCTTATCGCGGAAGATGTGAGCCCGACCGCGCTACACCAGCTTTTGCGCGAGGGCGGAGACGAATTTGTCCCCTACCCTCTTCCTGAAAATGAATTGGCGCGTGCAATTGAACGCGTCTTGACCAAACAGGAAACGCCAGCGCCACAAAGCGGTGAAAAAGGGTTTCAGGTCAGTGGTGACCGTTCAGGAGTTATCATTCCCATTCACGGACTTGCAGGGGGGACAGGCGCTACCATGTTGGCTGTCAATCTTGCATGGGAACTTTCAAACATTGACAAGAAAGACCCACCAAAGGTCTGTCTGATCGACCTCGACTTTCAGTTCGGCTCCGCCTCGACATATCTTGACCTGCCCCGCCGCGAAACCGTTCTTGAATTACTGACCGACACAGCATCGATGGATGCGGAAGCCTTCATGCAGGCGACTTTGACCTATGGTGATAAGCTGCATGTCCTGACCGCCCCAATGGACATGATTCCGCTGGATATGATCACGCCGGATGACATCACGCGCGTGATCCAGATGGCCGCTAGCAACTTTGACTATGTCATCATTGATATGCCTTCAACGATGGTGGAATGGTCCCAGACCGTACTTGAAATGGCACATGTCTATTTCGCGATGATTGAGCTTGATATGCGCTCTGCGCAGAATACACTGCGTCTCAAGCGCGCGCTACAGTCCGAAGATCTGCCGTTTGAGAAAATACGCTTCTTGCTGAACCGCGCGCCTGGATTTACCGACATGAACGGGAAAAGCCGTGTGAAGCGCCTTTCAGACAACCTTGGTATTTCCATCGAAGTCCAACTGCCGGATGGCGGCAAACCTGTCGTGCAGGCGGCCGACCACGGCGCCCCCATGGCGGAAACCGTCCCAAAGAATGCCTTGCGCAAAGAAATTATGAAGCTCGCGAAGTCGATCCATGATGTCAACCAAGCAGATACAGCCGAAGCGAATGCTTGAGAGGTAAAACGATGTTTTCAAAATACAAAAAGCCAAATCTACCAAAAGATGCCGGCGCGGTCGCACCAGCGGCACCTTCCAAAGTTGACGTGGCCGCTGTTGCTGCCGCAAAACCTGATGACGGACGCAAGCCCCTTCACAAAACAACCCAGGCACGCCGTCCTGGCGAAGTGGCCCCAATGGACAAGGAAAAGCGTCGCAAGGAACGTTTGGGCGAAATCAAACTTGAGTTGCACAAGGCTCTTCTGGACAACTTGAACCTTGCAGCGCTTGAAACCGCCTCCGAACAGGAGTTGCGCTCGGAAATTAACGCAATCGCGAACGAGACCCTTGAAGAGATGGGGATCGTCCTGAACCGCGATGAGCGCCAGACACTGAGCCAGGATCTTTTCTTCGAGGTGACCGGCCTTGGTCCGCTGGAAACGCTGCTCAAAGACGAGACCGTGAACGATATTCTGGTCAATGGACCGCAACAGATCTTTGTGGAACGCGACGGACGTCTGGAACTGACGGACATTACCTTCAAGGACGAACGGCACCTGTTGCGGATTATCGATAAGATCGTGTCTGCGGTTGGTCGCCGTGTTGATGAATCCAACCCTTATGTTGACGCCCGTCTTGCAGATGGCTCACGTTTTAACGCGATGGTCCCACCTATTGCGGTGGACGGCTCGCTTGTTTCCATTCGTAAATTCAAGAAGGACAAGCTTGGTATCGAAGAGCTTGTCAAATTTGGCGCCTTTACGGAAGAAATGGCCGCCTACCTTCAGGCCGCGGTGTCCACCCGCCTCAATATCATCGTTTCCGGCGGTACAGGCTCGGGTAAAACGACAACCCTGAACGCGCTCTCCGGCTTTATCGACGACGCCGAACGTATTTTGACAATCGAGGATACAGCGGAACTCCAGCTGCAGCAAACGCACGTGGGCCGGATGGAAAGCCGTCCGCCCAACGTGGAGGGCAAAGGCGGTGTTTCCCAGCGCGATTGTCTGAAAAACGCCCTGCGGATGCGACCTGACCGCATCATCGTAGGTGAGACCCGCGGCGAAGAAGTGATCGACATGTTGCAGGCGATGAACACCGGCCACGATGGATCCATGACAACGATCCACGCCAACAGCGCGCGTGATGGTGTGTCGCGTCTAGAAAACATGATCGCGATGGCCGGTATCGAAATGCCGATCAAAGCAATGCGCAGCCAGATCTCTTCGGCTGTGAACCTTATTGTTCAGGCGTCCCGCTTGCAGGATGGTTCGCGTCGCATGACATCCATCACCGAGATCACCGGTATGGAAGGCGATGTTATCTCGATGCAGGAAATCTTCCGGTACCAGCGTGTGGGTCTGACACCTGACAACAAAATCATCGGTCACTTCACAGCGACCGGTGTCCGCAGCCACTTCTCCGAGCGCTTCAAGCTCTGGGGTTATGACCTTCCACCTGCCATCTTTGAACCGATGGTCGCGGAGTAAACGACATGATTTCAGTCGAACCACTTATCTATGTTCTGATCTTTGTTGCCGTTCTGGCGCTTGTTCAGGGTGCCTATCTTGTCATTTTTGGCAAGTCGATAAGCATGGACGGCAAAGTCAACCGCCGTCTGGATATGCTCGACAAAGGCGGAAGTCGCGAACAGGTTCTGGATCAACTCCGCAAGGAGATGACCCAGCACATGAAGTCACAGAGTATTCCCGTTTACTCTTTGCTGGCTGATCGCGCGCAAAAAGCCAATATTGCATTCACACCGGTGCAGCTGATGCTGATGATGGTTGTGCTGAGCGGTGTTTCCTTTGTCCTTTTGACGGCATTAACCGCCGTTGGTGTCCCGATCCGCGCACTCGTTGCGGTTCTGATGGGAATCGGGAGCGTCTATGTCTGGGTGAACGGCAAAGCCAAAAAGCGGATGAATATGCTTGCTGAACAACTGCCGGAAGCGGTGGAATTGATGGTGCGTTCGCTGCGCGTGGGTCATCCGTTCTCGTCCGCCGTCGCCATCGTTGCACGCGAAATACCTGACCCTTTGGGCACGGAAATGGGCATGATTTCAGACGAGGCCGCCTATGGCCGCGATATGGGGGAAACCCTCAAGGCAATGGCGGAACGGCTCGATAATCAGGATATGCGCTTTCTGGCGGTTGCTGTAACGATTCAGCAAACGTCCGGTGGTAACCTTGCCGAGATTCTGGACGGTCTGGCGAAGGTGATCCGCGCACGCTTTCGCCTTTTCCGTCGCGTTGCGGCGATCACAGCTGAAGCAAAATGGTCCGGTAACTTGCTGTCGGCATTCCCGGTTTTAGCATTGCTCGGTATCAATCTTGTCAAACCGGATTATTACGATGAAGTTATGACAAGCCCGCTTTTCATTCCTGCTGTTCTGATCGTGGTTGCATTCCTCGTGGTGAACCTCATTGTAATGCGGGCATTGGTCGATATTAAAGTCTGAGGAAACCAGATGGAAAACATCCAAACAATGATCATCGATCAGCTGGGGCCCTATGGTCCTTTGATGATTGTCGGTTTACTTGGCGTATTTCTTATTTTGGTGACACTGCCAGTGTTGCTGAAACGCGAAGTAGACCCACTTGACCGGATCAAGGCGGCAAATACTTCACCTGATGCCGGGAAAAAGGGTAAAGGCAAACAGCTGCGTTCCGCCTCCGGCAAGGACAAACTCGAGAAATACGCGAACTTTCTCGAACCGCAGAATGCTGACGAATATTCTGCAATCAAACTAAAATTGATGCAGGCCGGTTACCGTGGCAAGAACTCGGTGCGGATTTACAACTTTCTACAATTCGCATTGGGTATCTTTGGCCTTATCTGCGGCGGCGCATACACTCTCTTTCAGATGACAACAGGTGTCGATGCCACCACCCAGCAACTTGCGATGTGGATCCTGATCCCCGGTGGTTTTGGTTACATCTTGCCGAAATACTGGGTGACCCGCCGCCAGCAAATGCGCCAGGAAGCAATCGAAAACGCGTTCCCTGACAGTCTTGATATGATGCTGGTCTGCGTCGAGGCCGGTCAGTCATTGGACCAGTCCATCATCCGGGTCGCACGTGAGCTGAAATCCGGCTTTCCCGATCTCGCTGATGAGTTCGAAATAGTCAGCCAAGAGGCCAAAGCCGGTAAAGACAAAAATACGGTTCTCAAGGATATGTCGGATCGTTGTGGTGTTCCGGATATTGCCAGCTTTGTCACTGTGCTGGTGCAATCTTCGCAATTCGGTACGTCCATTGCTGACGCGCTGCGTGTCTATTCCGCAGAGATGCGCGACAAACGCGTGATGCGCGCCGAGGAGAAGGCGAACAAGTTGCCAACGAAAATGACGCTTGCAACTATGATGCTGACGGTACCGCCGCTGATGGCAATGCTAATTGGCCCCTCAATCTATGCGATTGCCGTGAACCTGGGAGGCTAATCCACCATGAAGCTACGGCCGCTTGGTATTGGCCTGATCATGTTATTCTTGGCCGCCTGCGCGACAGGCGGCCTTAATCGTTCTCCAGATGGCGTCTTTGCGCCAGGCGTTGCCCGCGGTGAAAGTGCAGACGGCCTGATCGTTGGACACCGCCTGATGGCTGCAGGTGAGTATGAACTGGCCCTGAAAGCCTATAACCGTGCTGCCGCACAGCAGGGCCTGAATGTTGATACGATGTCCGCTATCGGTTCGGCCAACCTCAATCTGGGGCGTTTGGGACAGGCCGAACGCTGGCTACGCCGTGCCGTTGAAGAAGACCCGACATTCCCCCCCGCCTGGAACAATCTTGGCGTCATCTTGATGGAAAGGGGCAATGTCAGTGAGGCAAGCGAGGTTTTCCGTCGCGCATTTGCCGCGGATAACGGAAATTCGGACGAAATCCGCGACAATTTGCGCTTAGCGCTCGCAAAATTGGAAAATCCGATCAATACTGACGAACAAGAATATCAGAACTTTAATCTGATCCGGCGCGGTGCAGGCGATTTTGTATTGATGTCGGAACCACTATAGGCAAGAGCAGCAAGAGGACGCAGAAAAATGCGCCACCCAATCATACTGACGCTTTTTGCGGCAACCGTCGGGTTGTCCGCTTGTGAACAATCAGGCGAGGCACAAGTCGAGCGTGCCATGCAAGATATCAACGTTGTCGACGAAACCAATCTCAACGATGTGATGCTGACAGTTGGTGACCCCGATGAGGCAGTGCGCTATTTCGCAAATGCCAATGCCAATGACCCCGGGCGGATCGACCTGCAGCGCGGCTTGGCAAAGTCACTGATCCGCGCCAAACGACCGACAGAGGCCATCACAGCATGGCAGGCTGTTGTCGCAAACGAAGAGGCGACGAACACCGACCGCGTTGAACTGGCCGATGCATTCATCCGCGCAAATCAGTGGGACGAAGCGGCGGCGACGCTCAATACCGTGCCCCCTACCTATGAGACTTTCCAGCGTTACCGGCTTGAGGCAATGGTCGCAGATAGCCGCCAGCAATGGGAGAAGGCAGACAGTTTTTATGAGACCGCAGTGGGGCTAACGACACGCCCTGCGACAGTTTACAACAACTGGGGTTTCTCCAAGCTGGCACGGGGCGATTATGCCGCCGCCGAGCGTCTTTTTGGTGATGCGTTGCGTTTCAACAGCAATATGTTCACCGCCAAGAACAACCTTGTGTTGGCCCGTGGTGCACAGCGGAACTATGCGATCCCTGTTATCCCGATGACCCAGACCGAGCGGGCCCAGTTGATGCACACAATGGCACTTGCCGCGATCAAGCAAAACGACATCACGATCGGCAAATCGCTGTTGAATGACGCGATCAATACGCACCCCCAATATTTCGAAGAAGCCGCCCGCGCTTTGGAAGCTCTCGAAAACAATACTGGCAACTAGGCGCAATCAGGAATGACAGCCTACGCCGCCTACTGGTTTCTTCCGGCCGTCATTCCGCTGGCATTGTTCATTTCATGGAACGACATGCGTGACATGAAGATCACCAATAGAACGGTGGATGTCATGCTTGTCGTCTACGCGGTGCTCGGGCCTTTTGCCTTTGGATGGGAAATGTATCTGTGGCAATGGCTGCATTTTCCCGTCGCCTTGGTGGTCTGTATGGCGCTTTGGGCCCTGCGCGTCATGGGCGGCGGAGACGCCAAACTGATCGCCGCAATGGCCCCCTTCTTTGTCATGTCGGATATCGACGTGATTTTGCGTGTTTTCGCAGCCAGCCTGCTCGGCGCCCTGTTTGTACACACGCTGTTTCGCCTGACACCGCTCAAACGGCCTGTGGCTGGGTGGAAGAGCTGGAATGCCGGGCGGTATTTCCCGAAGGGCTTCCCGTTAAGCATGACGCTTGTACTATATCTTGTGCTCGCTGCAGTTTATCTCTGAAACTCGGTCAATGCCTTGGACAGGCACATGTTTATCCACTATTTTGCCATAGTTTCCACTACACTCATCGGCAACTGCCGCTGAGTCTGCGGCCGGGATGTGATTTTGATGGGCGGGACCTGATATGAACGTGCAAACAAACGGTGTAATGGCGCCACCAGCGCCGCGCAGCCTCGAGGCCATGCTTTTGCCGATGGCCATGATGCGCGATATTTTGATCAAGACAATGTTCCGTATGAACCTTGATCTGGTATCGGCAATCAGCCGCGCCATCTGCCTGCCAATCCCGGTCACGCAGGAGCTGGTTGATATGGCCCGCGGTCAGCTCTTGCTGGAAGCGACAGGTACACTCAATGCCAATAGCGGCAATGAAATGGGTTACCAGCTGACCGATGCAGGCCGTGCGCGTGCGCTCGATGCTTTGGGTCAATCTGAATACTATGGCGCGATGCCGGTGCCGCTCGATATCTATCGCCAGCAGATCCAGCGCCAGTCGATCCGCAATATCCAACTGACCCGCGACCAGCTGCAGACGGCTATGGGGCACCTTGTTCTGCCGGAAGACCTGTTGTCCAACCTCGGCCCTGCGGTTAGCGCAGGCCGTTCGATCCTGATGTATGGACCACCCGGTAACGGTAAATCCTCGATCTCGAACGGTATTCGTGACGCTTTGGGCGATAAAATCTACGTGCCTCGCGCGATCGAATATTCCGGTCAGGTGATCACCGTTTATGACCCGATCGTCCACAGCGCCGCTGAAGACGACGTGGATGATCCCAACAGCCTGCGCCGCACCTCGGGCCGGTTTGATACACGTTATGTGCGTTGCGAACGCCCCACCGTGATCACCGGTGGTGAATTGTCGCTGTCGATGCTCGACCTTGTCTATAACCCGACCGCGCGGACCTATCAGGCGCCTTTGCAGCTGAAATCAACCGGTGGCATCTTCATCGTGGACGACCTTGGGCGTCAGGCCGAACCACCGCAAACGCTCGTGAACCGCTGGATTGTTCCGCTGGAAGAAAACAAGGATATTCTTGCCCTGCAATCAGGTGAAAAGTTCGAAGTGCCCTTCGACACGCTCGTTGTGTTCTCGACCAACTTCCACCCAAATGCGATCTTCGACAAAGCGGCCCTGCGTCGTATTTTCTACAAGATCAAGATTGATGGTCCAAACCAGGAAGACTTCCTCAAGATCTTTGCGATGGTCGCACGCAAGCGCAAAATGCCTCTTGATGAGGATACGCTCGTGCACCTGTTGAACGTGCGCTATCCAGAAATTGACAACGTCTACGCAAACTATCAGCCGATCTTCCTGATCGACCAGATGATCTCGATCTGCGAGTTTGAGGGCATCCCTTACCAGATGTCGCCCGAATTGATTGACCGCGCATGGGCCAACATGTTCGTAAAAGAAGAAGAGATCGTTCACTAGTATTTCCCGGAATTGGCCCCCGCATGGGGACCTTTTTTCTTGATAAGCTTGCAAAACGTAAGGTGCGTCTTGACGCGCCGCTCGCGCAGGTCACCTTAGCGGTATGACTGCCCTGCCCCCCCTTTTCCAGGAATGGTTCGCCACCCGCGGCTGGAGCATCCACCCGCATCAACAGGCCATGCTTGATCAGGCGGCAAGCCCTGCCCTGATGCTGATCGCACCCACGGGTGGTGGCAAGACTCTGGCTGGTTTCCTGCCCTCACTGATCGAACTCGAAAACGGAAGCCACGACGGGCTTCACACCCTCTACGTCTCCCCGCTCAAGGCACTCGCGGCTGACATCAAACGCAACCTGCGCCGCCCTGTCGCAGAAATGGGCCTGCCCATCCGCATCGAGGACCGTACCGGCGACACGACCTATACCCAAAAACGCCGCCAACGTGCGGATCCACCGCATATCTTGCTCACCACACCGGAATCGCTCGCCCTGCTCACCAGCTACGAAGACGCGCCACGCATCTTCAAAGGCCTGCAACGCATTATCGTTGATGAAATCCATGCATTGGCCGAGAGCAAACGCGGCGATCAACTGATGCTCGCGCTCAGCCGCTTGCAAACGCTTGCCCCTGATCTGCGGCGGGTCGGCCTTTCGGCGACTGTCGAAGATCCGGCCGCCATCGCGCGTCAACTTGCCCGCCACCCCGATCCTTGTGAAATCATCAACGCCGACCCTGGCCCTGATCCGGATATCGCAATGCTCCTGACACAGGAAAAGCCACCGTGGTCCGGTGGTGGGGCCAAATACGCAATCCCTGCGGTGCTAGAGGAAGTCAAAAAACACAAAACAACGCTGATTTTTCACAACACCCGCGCACAGGCCGAGATTTTCTTTCACAACCTCTGGCTTGCCAATACCGACGATCTGCCCATCGGCATCCACCACGGCAGTCTTGCCCGCGAACAACGCGAACGGGTTGAGGCAGCAATGGTCGCAGGGCAATTGCGCGCCATCGTCTGCACAGGTTCG
>CAYZKE010000035.1:11959-13739 GCA_964478505.1 uncultured Loktanella sp. | reverse complement strand
AAATCTAGCGGAAAACTCCAGCCTCAAACGATCCAGTTTTCAGGGGGCAGAGCACCTTGAGGTAGGTAGCATCGATCATGACGGTTTTTTCTTCGCCGTGTTCGGCAGCCAGACCGACCATCATTGCGGCGAAGATACCCTTATAGCTCCACCGCTTCCAACGATTGTAGAGCGTCTTAAGCGGGCCATAGGCTTCCGGGGCGTCGCGCCACCTTAAGCCATTGCGATTGATGAATATAATCCCGCTCAACACGCGCCGGTCTTCAACGCGAGGTTTGCCATGGGACTTCGGGAAAAAGGGCTCAAAACGCGCCATCTGCTCATCGCTCAACCAAAACAGATCAGACATGTTCACCACCATTATTGCGGCAATGAATCACGCAACTAGACGGAAATCAATGGGTCCTGACCCTAACATATTGTGTTAAGAAAGTGGCGCTCATTGACATCAAATGACCACTATTATTTCACTCGATCTCGCTCTATCGGTGGCAACAGCGCCACGCGTACTCTGTTGATCGTACAGGAATGGAAAAGCGCGCTTTATCTTGAAAATTGGGCTTAGTAAAAATGAAGAAGTTCGAAAGTAAGTTGTTCACAATCGTTTTTACGACAATTTTGAGGAGTTTTGGCGCTAGAGGGCATAGGAAGTGGAGTGTTGGAGCGTCCAAACTGGTTTATTTGTTTGCGGTCCTTTTGACGGTTTTATCTTCGGCGGCACGCGCGCAGACTATCACTTTTTACTCACAAGATTTCGAGAACCCCTCTAGCTTTTCTGATCCAGCCTATTTTGACCTTGATCAGACACAAGTAAACACACTGTTTGCAAATCAGCCCATAGGCTTCAATTTTGGTCAGGCGTTCACTGTAGAAACCATCAACATTACAGGTGGTAATGCGTATGGGACGGGATATATTGACTCGTCAGGACGTGGCGGCGACTATGCTTTGGGGATGTTCTCCAGTGTTCAAGATGATCGGCTAGGAATTACAGTCGATGCATCCGGTTATGAAGAAGTTCAAATAAATTTTGATTTTTCAGCGCTCGGCATTCAAGCAAGGGGCATTGGGGGCGATTTCGGATCATCGACGGCCGTACCATCGTTACGTGTCAGAGTTTGGGATAACCCTGCTGGCCTAGCCAACACTACAGGAAATGGAACGCTGCTGTCTGAGGCGACAGCGTCTGGTGTTTCGTCGCCTTTGAACAGCTTTGTGTGGTCCGAGTTTGATAGTTCTCTATCGTTTTCCGGCAGTACAAATGGAACAATTGTAATTGAAATTGATGCGCAAACTGGTGAATATATAGCTTTAGACAACATTGTTATTACGGCGAGTTCAGCTGTCGGTCTTATAAAAGGCTCGACGGTCGTCGACGTGAATAATAATAGCATAACGGATCCAGGCGACCGGATTGATTACACGTTCAGAGTCGAGAATACCGGCAACGTTACGCTGTCAAACCTGACGCTGACAGATGCGTTCCTGAGCACAAACGGTACTCTGGTAGCCGGATCAATCCCCACCCTTGCGCCCGGCGCGGTGGACAACGCTACATTTGCCGGCAGCTACACGATCCAGCAGTCAGATATCGACACCGGCCAAGTCACCAATACCGCGACCGTTACGGGTGACACACCGGTTGCTTCAAATGTAACGGATATATCTGGGAGCGGGAATAACAATGACGACCCCACTGTGACAATCCTCAATCAGGAGGCCTCTATCACGCTTGTGAAGTCCGCAGACATCTCAGGTTTGTCGACGCCACCGGTGGCGG
>CAYZKE010000035.1:0-11859 GCA_964478505.1 uncultured Loktanella sp. | reverse complement strand
CCAACAGTGACGCCGTTCACGCAGAGCGCTGACATCACGCTTGTGAAGTCCGCAGACATCTCAGGTTTGTCGACGCCACCGGTGGCGGGCGAGACGATCGCCTATGAACTGACGGTGCGCAACAGCGGGAACGTGACACTGACCGGTGTGACGCTGACAGATACGCTTTACCGCTCTGATCTGGATAATACGGATCTGTCGGACAACCCGTCCCAGGCCCTCACTCTGACACCGCCTGCCGGCTTCACCGGTACGCTGGCGCCAAATGGAACAGCGGTCTTTACGGTGAGCTATCCTGTGACCCAGCTCGACCTCAATGCCGGTGGCGTGTTGAACGTGGGCGTGGCGACAGGCACACCGCCGACCGGTCCTGATGTCACCGATACGTCGGGGACCACGGAGACCAATGATACGCCAACAGTGACGCCGTTCACGCAGAGCGCTGACATCACGCTTGTGAAGTCCGCAGGAGCGCCGACTGTGGATCAGGGGCTGAACGCTACAGTGACGGATGCGGGTGATACGATCACCTATACCTTCACAGTGGAGAACACGGGTAACGTGACGCTGGAGTTCCTCCAGATTGCTGACCCGCTGCTTGATCCACCACTTCCGAATGGCATCGTGGGCGAGATCATTAGCCTCGCGCCGGGTGCCCAGCAGGTGTTCACGGCGACCTATGAGATCACGCAAGCTGACATGAACAACGGCGAAGTGCTGAACACGGCGTTCCTGAACGGCGATGGTCCGCAAGGGCCGCTGCCAGAAGTGCCCTCCAACCCAGTGGAAACCCCGCTTGATCAGGTACCCGGGCTCAATGTCACGGTGAGGGCCAATGTGTCTGAAATCCAATCCGCGCAGGTCGGCAATGAAATACTGTATACAACGGTTGTGACAAACACGGGCAACGTGACCTTGAGCAATGTGGCCTTGACTGACAGCTTGGGAACGTTGAATGAGCTTCTCATTACGCTTGCGCCGGGTGAGACCCTTAGCTTTGTCCATAGTCCCTATGGTCTGACACAGGCTGATCTTGTGGCACAGCAGGTCGTAAATACATCTATGGGCCTTGGTTCATCGCCTGGCAACAGTGACGATGTAACCGCCACGTCGAGCGTGACCATCGCGGTCATGGTCAGCTTAATCGAACTAATCGAAGAACAGCTGACGCAAATGCTTGAGGATGACATGCGCGAGACCACAACCAAGCAGTCGCGCATTTTCAGCGACATTGCCCGCGGCGCCAGCGCGCGTCTGCGCAACCAGCCGACGGGTACCTGTGTGGCCCAACTCAACACCTTCGTGGAGGCGAACCCGGTCCTGTTTGATACCGCACTTGCAGTGATCAAGCCGGAAAGTGGGCCGGTTCTCGATGAGGTTGCCAAGATTCTGGCAACCTGTGAGACGGGCCGCATCGAGATCGGTGGCCACACAGACTGGCGTGGCAGCGATGCCTACAACATGGATCTGAGCCAGCGGCGTGTGGACTCTGTGTTGAGAGCACTGGCGCTGCGTGGTGTGGATACGTCGCGTCTGAGAGCACGTGGGTACGGCGAAAGCCAGCCGATTGCTGACAACTCGACAGACCAGGGCATGGCGCGGAACCGGCGTGTTATGTTCACCAACATCGAAAGCGAGATTGCCCAGAACACAGCGGAGCAATGTGGTGAAGTGCAGCCCTTCGGCATGAATGGCACGCTGAATGCCAACGACAGCGGCATGAGCGGCAATCAGTCCTTTGGCAGCGAAAGCTACAACTGTATCACCGGAGAGCGTCAGATCCTGACCGGAGAACTCAGCGTGAGCCAAGAGGAAGGCTTCGGTGTGCAGGGCATGCTTTCTGCCACATTGCAGCGCGAGAAAATCTTCAATGGTGACCATCTTCGCGGTCGCTTCCTCGGAGGTTACGTGAGCCGCGCCAATATCGATACAGAAGCAGAAGGGACGATTGATGGCTTCGGGGCATGGGCTGGTCTTTATGGTGCCAAGCGGTACCAGCAGACCCTGTTCCTCGACTATTACCTTGCGGCTTCAGCCGGGCGTCACAGATATGATCTGGCGTTTTCGGATCTGTTGATTGACGATCAGGACATCTCGGCTGGTGGTGCATATAATTACTGGGGTCTGTTTGGTGGTGCTGCACTTTCTGGTGAGACCGAGTGGCGCGGTATCGATTTGACACCCCGTGCCGGTATCGATCTCAGATATGCATCTGCCTGGGACGCAACTGTCCAAGCCCAGATCCCTGGTCTGAGTGAAACGGGCACCTTGAGCATTGACGATCAAAAAGGTGCGCGCCTGTTTGCGGAGCTCGGCTTTGGGTTCGGTGACGATCCTGAGCAGGAGGGCGGCACTGACGCGGCAACACACTTCATTCTGACGCCACGGCTCTACTGCGATATGCAGTACGATGATGCTAGTGATGATCTATGCGGCTTCGGACTGAATATGGAATATCGTGCAGAAGACTACGTGAACGGCACAGCGTGGGGCGTTGATCTTGACGTTGAGACCAACGGTGACATTGATCGGTCACGAGCTGGCATTTTCTATGAAAGAGCTTTGTTCGACGAGAGTGGTGAGCTCAGCATGGGTGCAGACGTGACGCAAGGCGGGCAGCCTACACTCAAGGGGAACTTTGACATCAGGTTCTAAGTGATCGCGTGGTAACGCTCCGATCAAGAGAATTTGGTTCTCCCAACCTCGGAAGCTTTCAGTGGAAGCAGTGAAATATCATTCTAAAAAGTAGTTGTGATGATCATATGCTTCGCCAAAAGTCGGACGGAAAGCGGCACTAGAAAACATAGCTTTTACATAAGACCGAAGGATTTTTAATGCGCCTAACACCACCATCATTCATTATATTGTTGATATCGCTGATCTGTGGCGTACTGGCACTTCTCCCAGTTCTGGGAATAGCAGTGGTAGCTCTGCCTGTTTCATCGTTTTGGTTGATGACCATCGCCTGGTGTCTGATGATTTTTGGGGTGCTTTTCCGCGGCTTCTAATACGAAAGTCTGTCTAAAGAACCTCCCCTTTCTCGGGGGAATTTCCAACTTGTTGAGCGCTGGTTGTGTTGATGAGGTTTCTAATGTTTTATGCGGCCATCTTGTGCGCTCACGGAGCGGTAACGTCTTGATCTACTTGAACTGTTGGAGCAACCTTACCAGCGGCGCTCGAAAATCATCACCGCCCAATTGCCCGTGTCGGAGTGCCACGACATAGTCAGCGAACCGCGAGCCGTAACCAACTTTTGGGCATATCTCATACATAGACGTTAGCGTTAGGCAGATCGTAAGGCTGAATCGACCTTAATTGGCCAGAAACGTGGTTTGAAAAGCAGGACCACCTCTTTTTTCGAACCTGAACTGCAGCCATGAAATAAACCACCAACGATGGAAATCTAAAATGCTAAAAAACAATAAAAAGCAGCCGACTTATCTAAAGTTTGTGCGAGGGGGGCGAATGGCCAAGATACGCAAACGCGTTGTGTCTTGCTCCCCGACTATAGTGATTGTAACAATTGCATTTTTTGTCAATCCCGACAGCGCTGAAGCGAATAACGACTGTGGTGTTCCGCCTATTGGCCCGGGTGCCAATATCGTTTGTGATGCGACAACATACTCTCCAACGCCTGATGGAGGAATTGTCTACACACCGACAACAGTTGAAAGTCACAATCTGACAATCGATCTAGGGGAGTTATCTGTTGTTCGCCAGCCTGTAAGTAGGTTTGCGGCGATCAGAGTTCACTCTTTGCATACGACCACAGAAAATGTGAATATTGATTTATTGAGTTTTGCTGAGATACGGCCCCTCGTGTCTTCAGGCGAGACTTTTGACAATGGTGGATATGGCGTTGAAGCGCGACAAAATGGGAACGGAAGTGCGACAATTGTTGTAGGACGGGATGTTGATCGGTTGGGTGAGCTTGGCACGATAGAAACGGTAGGAAGAGAAGCCCATGGTGTCTTTGCGACGATAAAAAGTAGTGCCCAAGAAGGCAATGCGCACATCATTATGAATGGGGGTGCAATTCAAACACAAGGCGGGAATGCCCGTGGTCTGTATTCGGAGTCCCGTGCCTCTTCTGGTGCAGCTATTGTTGAATTAAACGGCGGTAGGATTCACGTCGACGGTGACCTAAGCGAAAATACCGGCGTTTTTACGGAAGGCGTCTTGGCGCGAGTGATCCCAATTAACTCGCGTTCGAATGCAATTATCATCATGAGGGGTGGAGATATTTCAAAGGCTGGGACCAGGGGTGCAGGGCTTTTTGCGTGGCAACAAGGCTTGGGTGAGGCGAGCATCAATATTGAAGGTGGAAGGATTAGTACAACGGGAGAGAGAGCATTTGGGGCGTGGGCTACCGTTCAGCAAGCTATGAGTGGTCAGGCGATTATCACGATGACCAATGGCGAAGTTGCAACAATCGGGAACCGTGCTGCTGGTCTCTATGCGGGATCATTTAATGGTGTTTCTGACGCCATAGTTAGTATGACTGGCGGTAATGTTGTTACCATTGGAGACGAAGCGAATGGTGTACAGAGCTTTGTCCAAGGTTCTGGTACATCACGCGTTTCATTAACAGGCGGCAGTATATTAGCGCAAGGAGATGAAAGCGACGCAGTGTTTGCGGGTTCCACCTCAGGAAACGTAGTTGTCAACGTCGATATGTTGGTCCGTGGCGGTTGGGGCAATAGCGATGGCGTGTTCGTCACGTCGGGCGCAGCTGGATCAAACGCGATCGATATCGGCACAGGTGGTTATGTCACGGCTGCCTCTGATTCTGCGGTGCGTGCGGCGAGCGGTGCAACAAACGTGACAAATGTCGGTACAATTCTGGGCACCGTTAACCTGTCGGATGGCGACGATACGTTTGCGAATAATTCCGCGAACTCTTGGAACATCCGCCAGTTCGCTGACACAGACGGGGACGGTATTCGTGACGAAGAGGCCGTCGCTGTCAATGACTTCGGTGCAGGTAGGGATACTGTCACCAACGGGGCAAACGGTGTTGTGCGGCTTTTGACAGTTGAAGACAGGTCTGGCTTTACAGCAACAGCCGATGACGACACTGCACCAACTGATTGGGACCAGGCGACAGTGGTCGAGTATTCAGTACCGGGTGCTGGCTCCATAGAGGCGTTCGGGGTTGAGCAAGCACATCTCCTAAATCTGGAATTCTTTGAAAATGCGGGTCTGATTACAATGGCAGACAGCAATACTGGCGGGGTTGGCCCTGTTGCGGGTGATGTGATCGTCATCACCGGTGGAACTGCTGCCGGCATGCCAGGCGGTGGAGAGTTCGTGTCGAACGGCGGGCGACTTCATATCGATACGGTCCTGAATAACGGTCAGGTCGCTTCTTCAGATGTGCTGGTCATCGACCGCTCTGTGTTGGGTAGTAGAGCAACCGCAATATCGGTTGCAAATGCCGGTGGCAGTGGAGGGCTGACTGATCTTGACGGGAATGGACAGTTCGATGCGGGTGAAGGCATCCTGATTGTACGGGAGCTGGAAGGTGATCAGAGCGGCGAGGGCGCATTTGTTCTGGACGGTCCGGTACTTGTTGGTGTTTACAGATATTTTCTGGACCGTACAGACGGTCAAAGCTGGTTCTTGCAGTCCGACTATTATGAACCAGCGGTCGCATATGAGGTTTACCAAAGCGGATTATTGAACCTGATGACACTGCCGACGTTGATGGACCGCGTTGGCAACCGCGTTTGGGCGGTTGAAGCGACAGCCTTTGGTGCATCCGAGTTTGTGTTTTGTAAGGACCCCGAACAGAACTTTAGCTGTCCTGTGACGCCAGAACAGGCCACAGTCTTCGCTGGTGAACCTGTGTCTGATACTTATATCGAAGGTCAGGGTGTGTGGGTGCAGGTTGATGGTACGCGTATCCAGTATGATGCTGACTCTGGCACAACAGGTGCGTCTTACGATGCGACTATCGCCGGTCTGCAGGTGGGCTATGATCATGTGCTGATGGAAAACGCGGACGGTGATCGCCTGATTGGTGGCGTTAAACTGCGCTATCAGACGTCAAACGCGGATGTCACCAATGGCATCCTTGAAAGCGAAATCAGCAGCACGGGCCTTGGCCTTGGCGGATCGCTGACGTGGTACGACGTTGACGGGCTTTACGTTGATGCACAGGCGCAGGTCATGACGATCGAAACCGATATGAGCGCGAGCGGCATTGGTCAGTTTGTCGATGGCGAACGCCTGACAGGTTATTCCTTCGCGCTTGAGGTCGGCAAAGAGATCCCGTTTGACGACACCATCACGATCACCCCGCAAGTGCAGTTGTCCTATGCCACCGCGACAGAGGACGGGTTTACCGACGAACAAGGTCTGGACGTGTCTTTTGAAGCCGAAAGCATCAAGTTGCGCGCAGGGGTTGAGGTATCACAGGCTGCGTCTTGGAAAGCGGACGACGGCACAACCAGCCGCCGTGACGTGACCGTGGGGGCGCATGTGACAAAGGAGTTCGTGCCTGAAACGTCCATCGATGTATCAGGTACGATCCTGCGCAGCGAAACCGATGACACCACAGGCGAAATCACTCTTGGCGGCACCTACAACTGGAGCGATGACCGCTATTCCGTCTACGGCAAAGTCGGTACTGCGACCGGTCTGAACAGCTTTGGCGAAACAACACAGGTCAGCGGTACAGTAGGTATGCGCCTGCAGTGGGAGTGATCAAGTTTGAACGACGCTATAGCTGATCAGACAACGTCCATCGGACGGCGGAACTTGCTTTTAGCGGCAGGTTCTGTCGGTCTGACAACGCTTTTGTCGGGCTGTGCTGGCGGGCTGATGACGCAGCGCGCACCTAATTTGACAGATGGCATTCGGTTCACCCTTGATCACGACTATGCAAGCGAGCCGCATGACGTGCGTTTGATTAACCGCGCCCGATTTGATCCGGTTTTCGCGCCAGTGCTCGTACAATCACCATATCGCGAGCGGCCGGGCACAATCGTTGTGAACGCAGCAGATCGCTTGTTATTTCTAGTTGAGCAAGACGGTGTTGCTCGTCGCTATGGTGTTGCTGTTGGGGACGCCGGATATGGTTGGGCGGGGCGCGCCAGAGTGGGCCGCAAGTCTCATTGGCCAGCTTGGCACCCAACCCCTTCGATGCGTCTAAAAATCCCTGAATTGCCTTGGCGAATTGCACCGGGTGCAGACAACCCATTGGGGGCGCGTGCGCTATACTTGTTTGCGGGGGGACGCGACACGCTTTACAGAATCCATGGCACGTCAGAGCCTTGGACAATTGGAACGCAAGCGTCCTCGGGCTGTATTCGTATGTTCAATGAAGACGTCATTGATTTATACGATAGAGTACGTGTGGGCGCAGAAGTTGTGGTGATCCAGTAGGTCGCCAATTATGGCACACCAAAAGAGAGAAAATGACTGCATGCACTTTTGTATGCCCATACAACATGTGAGGTAATGGAATGACAACAGCAAGACTTGGCTGTAGCATATGTTCGGCAGCGTTTGTTGGCGTGATCGGAGCACATGCGGTTGCCGCGCAGCCTGGCGGCATTCAATTTGACGCAATTCGTGTAGTGGGCAATGAACGACTTGCTGATACAGAGGTTTTGCAACTTTGCGAGATTTCGGCTGTGCGCACCTATGATGATGCAGCCTTGCAAAGGATGGTCAACTGTTTGGGCGAAAGCAGCGAGTTTACTGGAATTTCATTGGGTACCGAAGGGCGCGATCTTATTATCAGTGTCGAGGAAGCCCCCGCCTTTACCGGTTTTCTGGATATCAGCGTGTCTGTCGACACAGACCGTGGGGTCAGTGCAAAACTTCAAGTCGAAGATAGGGACCTGTTTGATCAAGGCTATCAAGGTTCGTTCGAAATTGAAGTCGCCAGCGAAGAGAGAACTGCGCGCGCCGCACTTGTACGCCCCAACTTGTTCGGTCCTCAATGGCAAGGCGGCATTGCGCTGAGTTATAGCCTGTTTGAATATGACGATCAGCGGTTCAGTTTTGAGCAAGCCATTGTTGCGCCGTTTTTGCGTTATGACATTAATGATAAACAATCTGTTACACTTCGAATTGGCACACAGTTTGACCGGACGTTTAGTATCGCTGATTTAGCTAGCCCTATCCTTTTACGCGACGAAGGTTCGCGCACATCTCCATTTATAAGTTTTGAATATGGTGGTGTTTTTCTGCCTGAAACCATGCCGAATACGCGGATTACTGTAAACGCACGCCAGTCTTTTGTTGGTTTGGGTAAGGATCACCTGTTTAGCGATTCACAGTTTAGCCTGCGGAGCACAACTGCAGTGCTGCCCGACAGATTGAATGCGTCTTTTGGCCTCGACCTTGGGCATATTAATGCAATTGGCACAGATAGCACTATTGCCTTGGATCGCTATCAATTGGGCGGAGCCAGCTTTCGCGGGTTTGCACCGCGGGGCATCGGGCCGGTTGATGGCGGCGACAGGCTGGGCGGAAACAGTTATGCGATCGCTCAGTTCGAAACACGTTCGCCCTTGGGACAATGGGGTGCCTTGCGATTCGAAGGCGGCGGTTTCATTGAAACAGGCTTTGTGTCAGGTTTGTCAGATACAGCCGGGTTCGTTGATCCAATTGAAGATAGCACCCAGTGGCGCGCAACAGCGGGTGTTGCACTGACCGCGAATATCGGCGCTGTGCCGATTTCAATCTACTATGCCCAACCCTTCAAAAAACAATACAGCGACCAGGTGCAGGAATTTGGCATTTCAATCCAAAACTCCTTTTAGTCATAGACGTGTCAAAAGCCCGGCAATCAAATCTGAAAATGAAAAAGCAGGTATCTTTTTGTCAAGTATTGTCCCGACAAGCTGTTCATGGACAAAACGGGGTAGATTCCGGGAGAGTGCAGAATAGTACGTTAAGGCGGTTCACGGTCGGTTTTTCCACCTGTATTCACCTGTGAGCAGGATATGTGCCCATCCGAGGGGTGAGATGTGGGACAGAAGGGCTGGTGAGCAGTCGAGGCCAGATTGGTTTCTTGCAGCGACACCGTGGCCAAGGTGCTTTGTATTCCAGTAAATCATGATCGCTGCGAGGAGATTTAGATCCGCCATGCGATAGTGCTGGCCTTCGGCCGTGCGGTCCCGGATTTCGCCCTGACGACCGATGCGTAGTGCGTTTTTCAAAGCATGATGCGCCTTCCCCCTATTAACACCGATCTGAGCGCGCCGCTGGATATCAGCGTCGAGCAGCCATTCGATAATGAACAGCGTGCGTTCGTTCCGACCGATTTCGCGCAAGGCCACGGCCAGCTTGTGCTGACGGAGGTACGCGGCGAATTTCTTCAGCAACTGGCTGGGTGGCATGATCCCTGCGGCCATCGTGGCCAAGCACGCAGAATGTCGGGCCAGTTATCAATGATGAACTTCTCTCTGACGTTGCCACCGATTAGCCCGCGCAGTTCTTTTGGAGCAGCAGACAGGTCAAACAGATACAGGCGCTTGGATGGCAGATCACGGATGCGCGGGATGAAGCGATATGACAGCAACGCCGTCACTGCGAATACGTGATCTGTGAAGCCGCCCGTATCGGCATATTGCTTTTCAATCTTCCGGCCAGTCTAATTCATCAGCAACCTGTCCAGTATGTATTATGCCTCACTAACTGTGGCAGGGATATTCTGAGTGGCAAATGGGCCGAACTGATCAGAGACATGCGTATAGGCCTTCAGGCCCGGTTCGGAGCCATATTTTGCATTGATGAGATTCATCGCTTCGCCTTGCCGGGCGGCGGGGAAGAACTGCCCATCACTCGATGCGGTGACACCGCCGCCCAATGCGCCGCCATCGGCAAGTTTGATTGTGCGGCAATCACCGTGGCGAGTGCGCGGTTGATGGCATCGCTTTCGATATGCCAGCGAGACAGGCGCGATAGCTGAAAGAAGTCGTGTGTGTTGGTCGCCTCTGCCATTTTGCTCAGGCCCAGATTCACCCCCTCAGCCAGCAATACATTCAGAAACCCGACACGATCCTTGCAGGGCGAACCCGTTCGCAGGTGCATGAAGGCATCGGTAAAGCCTATCTCGCTATCAACTTCTAATAGGAGATCTGTGATGCGAACGGCTGGTAGACGGCTATAGAGATCAAGCACTAAGGCGTCGGCCTCTTCTGGCACTGCTGAGCTCAACCGATCAATTTTCAACACACCATTTTCAATGGACCCGCCAGGGATCGCCCCGGTTCGGGCGGCTTTGGCGAGGCGTTCAAGGCCATCGGCCAGCCGAGCTTTGCGATCTGCAATCCAGGTTTCTGGCTCGAACGGCACGGTCAATCTGGGTGTTGCTTTCGCCGCTTCTATTGGC
The DNA here is from genome assembly GCA_964478505.1 of uncultured Loktanella sp. Lineage (GTDB taxonomy): Bacteria > Pseudomonadota > Alphaproteobacteria > Rhodobacterales > Rhodobacteraceae > Yoonia. Next base: position 1,508 of record CAYZKE010000035.1, on the reverse strand, counting down.
ACCAAGGCTTGTTTCAGGTCTGCATAGCGCCGGGAATGAGTCAACCAGATGTCGCCGGACCGGAATGCGTCACGCAGATGGAAAAGTGCCGCCACCTCCCACAACCGATAATCATCCGCATCCTGAGTATTGAGGTAGCGATGCCATTTTGATCCACGCCGAAGAAAGCCAGAAGATCGATGCACACCTTTCTGGTCATCTCCGATGACTGCAGCTGCAGCCATCAGCGGTTCAGCAACTGCCGCTGCATGGATATCAAGTACGCGCAACATACGCGGGGCATAGCGCCGGAAACGATGATATCCTTGCAAAACATGAGCCAAAGGATCGGCGGTCATCGTATCGGTCAGTTCAGCGGCAGTCGCTACAAGGCCTTCAAGATGCAACCATCCACAGGCCGTTTCGGTTGCCGCATTAAGCGATGCTTCATCTCCCTTTGCTTCCAGCAGGGCGGCACCCAGATTTTTGAATGACTTCAGCGTGTCGTGAACCGTTAGTTTCGCGTCCGCGATCCGTGCATCGCATATCTTCTTGGCATCTCGCCACGTCTTTCCGACAATCCGGTCATGGGTTTCTACCAATGCATCCGCGATGGCGGCGTGCCATTCCACCGCGCAAACTGCAAGGACGGCAAGCCGTCGATCACTGGTGATATCCCGTAATCCATCGGCAAAATACCGTTCGCCCTGTCGGCGCAACCGCGAGACACGATGAGGCGGGATGCCCTCTAGAATATCAGGACAAAGCCCCAGATCTTGCAGGAATTCCAAGCGGTCAAGGAGACGACTGGCACCTGCTGAGTTCTTGCCCACTTCGAATTGCCGGAGCCAGACGAAACGGCTGACAGTGCCACCAACCATTTCTGTCAGAAGGCCTTCCAGCCGATCCCGCATTTCATGGCTTAGCCGGTCTGCGATGCGGCTTTCTATGTAGCGTTCTGCCGCGACAAGAGCATCAGCACATAACCTTTCGATGACCGATATGCCGGGCAGGATGGTTTGGGTGCGCCGACATTCTGTAACAAATCGGCGTGCCAGATCTTCGTTTGACCGGGCCGTTTCCGCTTCCAGTTCAAGCCAAGCCTTCAAATCACGCGCGCCACGACCAGAGAACATCCGGTAGCCAAAGACAGACCTAAGTTCGATAAGATGGGTTCGCCTCGTCTCCGCCCGATGTGCGTAGTCGATCAAGTCGCTAGGATTTAGGCCAAGCTGAGCAGCTAAAAAATTTGTTATTGGTTCGGGGATCGTTTCCCCTAGTGCCAACAACCGCCCAGGATAGCGAAGCGCGCACAACTGAAGCGCAAAACCAAACTGGTTCCGTGCGCGGCGACGGGTGCCGATGATTTCCAGATCTTCACCCGACAGGATGTAGTGCTGAAGGATTGAGGATTCATCGGTGGGTAAATCAAAGAGAGCTGAGCGCTGCCGCTCGGTGAGGATAGTGCGATGCGTGACCTGCCCGCTGCTAGTCCCTCATTCATAACGAGAGTCTGCAGGTTGGATTCT
>CAYZKE010000034.1:9401-13767 GCA_964478505.1 uncultured Loktanella sp. | reverse complement strand
CGCCACGTATTGCTGTAACGCATCAAACAGTTGCCGTTGCCCTAATCGTTCTCATTGTACCGAGCAACGCCCTTGGTATCGCCATCGCAGTGATCTATGCTTCAGTTGCGGCTCCGAATAATAAATCACTCTTTCCGCTGATTTTGTCTCTGTCGCTTTTCTTTGCATCGTTCAATTCAACGAAGATCCCAGAGAGCGATCTGTACGTCTATGAATTAGCAAGTGAGGTGCTTACCCGCCTTAGCTTCGAGCAATTCATTGCTCTTTATGGGCATGAGCCCGGCTACTACTTTTTGAATTGGGTGCATGTGCACATATTGGGGTTTGGTTGGACGTCCTGGGTCTTTTTGTTTACGTTCTTCATCTATTTTTCGTGGCTTACAGGCCTAAGAGCGCTGATCAATTTCTTAAATCACGACCGCATCTCTGGCATGGCGCTGATACTCTGGGCGGGCTTTCTTCCAATCGTGTTTTTTCAGTCCGCGCATCTTGTCCGCCAATACCTAGCCATCGGATTTGGGTTGCTTGGCCTGAGCGTTTTTTTGACCAGTGGACGTGGCTGGTACTGGCTTCTCGCCGCCTCTTTGATCCATGTTACCGCAGTAGTGCTCTTCATCTTGCCAATAGCGGTAAGGCTTGCGCGCAGGTCACGTAGAATGGCGATACTTTTTGTATCACTAGGTCCTTTAGCACTGATCTCCGGCGGGCGGCTTCTGGGTGAAAATATCGCACGCTTTGAAGCTCTCGGAATGCCAAGTCTTATCTCCTACGGGATTTCGCGCCTGTCACAGAATACATTTTTTCAACTGGATTATGTCAGTCCCCTCGCACTCGCCTTAGCATTCATGAGTTTTTGCGTGTGCATATTTGCAATTGTGTTCAGGGTTTCTCATCGCGCTTCATCATCAACTGAAGTCACATCCCGGTTTGCGACATTCTTGGCCTTCGGAGGGGTCTTGTCCGCAAGCACTATTGCGCTTTCCATGCTCGGTTTGAACGAACCATCCACACGGCTGTTTCAGTTTGTGATCATGCAGCTGCCGTTCATTCTGTGTATCGTTTTCGTCGGTTCAACCATTCTTCGGATTGCAACCATCGCAACAGGACTTCTCATGCCTTTTCTATTTTTCGTTTATCCATCGGCTTGGAGTTACGGAAACGCTGCTGAGATCGTGCTGCTTCCATATTACTTCTTTCTTCTTCAAGGTTGAACAGATGACGTCGCCAACAGTCTCGATCATTCAGCGTCGGCTGACCCATTACCGGGTTCCGTTTTTCGTTGCCTTGCGCGAAAGCCTCGCGGAGGCTGGAATCAAGCTCCGCCTGTTTCACGGACAAGGTACGTCACAAGAGACTGCCAAGGCCGATGAAGGATATACCTCTTGGGCAGAGCCGCTGGAGACGCGCTATTTGGCGGGTGAACGACTTTGTTGGCAACCCTTTGCAAAGCAGGTCACCGGGAGTGCCTTGGTGATTGTGACACAGGAAAATGCCCTGCTGGCGAACCATCTGGCGCTTATTAAGCGACCAGCACCCAAATTGGCGTTCTGGGGGCATGGAGCGAACTTTCAGGGAAACAGCCAGTCCATGCGTGAGCGCTACAAACGGTGGAGCACAGGCCGCGTGGATTGGTACTTTGGATATACGCACAAAAGTGTTGAACTGGTCAAGGCGGCTGGATTTGAAGAGACCCGCATCACCCAGCTGGATAATGCCGTCGACACAGAAGCGCTCAAGCGTGATCTCGCGGCGATCAAGACAAGCGATATTGATAAGTTGCGGATGCATTTTACGCTGGAGCCCGGACCAACGGCATTGTTCCTGGGATCACTTTATGCGCACAAGAGGCTCGACTTTCTGATCGCCGCCGCCGTAGAGTTGCGTGCGCAAATTCCCGGCTTTCAGCTTCTTATTGCAGGTGACGGGCCACAGCGCGCAAAGATCGAAAGTGCTGCATCAAAGTACCACTGGATACATCATTGTGGTGCCCTGAAAGGTATGGATAAGGCGTGCGTGATGAGGCTTGCAAAGATCAACATGAACCCAGGTCTCGTCGGATTGGGCCTTCTTGACAGCTTTGCGGCCGCGTTGCCCCTTGTGACGACAGACTGCGGTTTACACAGCCCCGAGATCGCCTATCTGGACACGAGCAATGGCGTCATCTCACCAGACAATCTGGAGGCCTATGTCGCCGCTTGCAAATCTCTTTTGACCGATGACAACGCGCATCGGCAATTGGCAAACGGATGCCGGATTGCGACGGAAAGGTACACACTTTCCAACATGGTGCAGAATTTTACGAATGGTGTGGTGCAAGCACGTTGAAAATCCTCATGGTTCACAACCACTATGGATCGGGGGCCCCATCAGGGGAAAACCTTGTTTTTGCGCTTGAACGGGATCTGCTGCGGCGCAACGGGCATGATGTGGAAACGCTAGAGCGCTTCAGCGATACGTTGCGGTTGTGGGGCGCAGCAGGTGCGATTGCTGGCGCTGCGATGACGCCGTGGAATCCGCTTGCCGCACGTGCCATGGCAAAAGCCATGACGAAATTTCGGCCCGATGTCGTGCACGTGCATAATACATTCCCGATGATTTCACCGTCCGTCTTTGCAGCCGCGAAAGGTGCTGCGCGCGTGCTGACGCTGCACAACTACCGCTTACTGTGCCCTGCCGCGATCCCGATGCGCCAAGGTGAGACATGTACCGAATGCATTGACCAGAAGAGCGTTGTTCCAGCGATGCGCCATGGTTGCTATCGCGGCAGCCGGCTGGCGACGCTACCCCTTGCTGCCAACATTGCGCTCAACCGCTGGCGACGGACTTGGCAACGAGATGTTGAGGCATTCATCGCTCTTTCCGATTTCCAACGCAATCTCATGGCGCATGCGGCATTGCCAAAAGAACGCATTTTCATCAAGCCCAATTTCTATCCCGGAACGCCAAAACCGTCCAAGTTTGAAGAAAGGCCACAAAGAGTCGTCTTCGCTGGTCGGCTTAGTCCGGAAAAAGGTGTGCGTGATCTGATCGATGCTTGGCTCGCCTGGGGTGAGGATGCCCCGGAACTCAGAATTATAGGTCATGGCGCATTGTGGAGCGAACTTACGGATAGGGCCGCCGGAGCCGGCAATATTTCGTTTCTGGGGCAAGTCGACTCTCAGACAGCAGAAGCAGAGATCGGATCAGCGCGTTTGCTGATCTTGCCATCTCGCTGGTTCGAAGGTTTCCCTCTGGTCTTGCGCGAGGCATTCGCGCTCGGCACGCCAATCGCTGTTTCCAACAAGGGCCCCCTGCCTGAGATTGCCGCCCAGGCAGATGGTCTCGTCTTTGATGCAAACAATCCAAAAGACCTTTATGACAAGGTCAGCGCGCGCTGGAGTCAGAGTGATCGCCTTGCTGCGATGGCAAAGTCATCCAGTTTAACCTTTGAGGCAAAATATTCAGAAAGAGAGAACCTAGCGATGCTGATTGATATCTACAAAAAAGCAGTCGGCGCAGCAAAAGTTGGGCAATACTAATGACGACTGTGGAAATACTCGGCTATCGCGTTCAAGCTTCTGACCGCGCCGAATGCACACAGGCAATCAGAAAGTTCCTGCCCCTCGATCAACGTGACTGCGTATGGCTGGCTTGCATCAACCCTCACTCTTATGCGCTTGCGCGTAAGGATGCCAAGTTCCGCAGCGCGCTGAGATCGGCGCATTGGCTTGTGCCCGACGGCGTTGGCATCGTGATCGCAAGCCGGCTTTTGGGAAGACCCGTTCAAGAACGAATTACAGGGTTTGAAGTGTTCGACAGCGTAATGCGCGAACTGAACTGTCACGGAGGAAGCGTGTTTTTTCTTGGCAGCACCGAAGAAACGCTCAGGCGAATTGCAGATAAACTTCCAACAGACTATCCGAACGTGCGACTGGCCGGCACTTATTCTCCGCCCTTCAAAGCAGAATTCTCAGCAGCAGAGAATGCAGACATGGTTGACGCGGTGCAGCGCTCTAAAGCCGATGTACTTTGGGTTGGTATGACCGCGCCAAAACAAGAGTTGTGGCTTGCGAAAAAACAAAAAGACCTTCCAGTCAAATTTGCCGGGGCTATTGGTGCGGTATTTGACTTTTATACAGGAAATGTAAAACGATCTCATCCATTTTTTCAAAGGTATGGGCTGGAATGGCTGCCCCGCCTCCTTCAACGCCTTCTGCTTGATAGGCCCCGGTGATGAGCACCACCCGGCCGGAGATGTAGTCCGCGATCGAGCCCAGGTCCGTCCGCACCGGCCGACGCCCCAGCAGGTCCTCCACCTGGAGCCTCAGCCGCCGGCAGCAGTCGGCGATCTCGTCCAGGAAGCGGGCCCTGGGGTCCTCGGGCACCA
>CAYZKE010000034.1:670-9391 GCA_964478505.1 uncultured Loktanella sp. | reverse complement strand
TATTTCTATTTGACGTCATTCAATACAAGATCGGATTCGGCGGTCGTAGTGACCGGTAAAAAGCCAAAGGATATTGTCCTGACACCTGAGCATAGGCAAGGGCAGGAACGACGACTTGCAAATTGTTGCATTTTTTATCGACGCGGTCTGGCACGGCCCTGACCATGATTACCAAGAGGAGAAACAGATGAGTGTCATCGAGATCGGCAAACCAGAATGGACAAACGATGATCTGCGTGCCCAATTTGATGCGTTCTCACGAGTTTATGCAGACAGGCCCATCAGTGACAACGCTGGCGGAATGAAAGCGCCTCATGCCTTCGGAGCATGGTTCATGATCAAGATGATACAACCACAGACAATCATTGAAAGTGGGGTATGGAAGGGGCAAGGCACGTGGCTTCTTGAGCAAGCATGTCCCAGTGCCGACATCATCTGTCTTGATATCAATTTCAAAAATCTCCAATATCGATCACCGAAAGCCAGATATATCCAGAAAGACTTCTCTCTTGTGGATTTTGGCGATATCGAAAAAAACACCACGCTTTGCTTTTTTGATGATCACCAAAGCGCTTTGGATCGATTAAATCAAATGAAATGGAAAGGGTTTCGCAAGGCTATATTCGAAGACAACTATCCAGCAAAGAGGGGTGATTGTTATAGTCTGAAAAAGATATTTGCAAATGCTGGCTTTGTGGAAGAGGTTCTTGGAGCACACGGCTTAAAGGGGCGTTTAAAGAGAATTATACAGTCTGCGTCAAAGTCTAAACCTACACAATTTGTCGAACCAAACGAAACGCATAGCGCTGAGCTCTTACAAAATCTTGAGCTGTACTATGAATTTCCGCCACTTTTTAAAGAAACCCACACGCGTTGGGGCGACATCTGGGATGACACAAACTATCCCACAAAAGACCCGCTATTTGCATCTAACTCTAATCAAATATTGCGCCATGAAGCATTGGACTATACGTGGATGTGCCTGGCAACGTTGAAATAGTCTTTCATCACGACTGATATTCCTAACTCAACGCGTAAGCTATCCGTCACCAGCCACAAGATCAGATCAAACACGTATGCCGCGCAGTGGCTTCCCTTCATATCGGTGATCTCAGATGTTTGACTTTGAGGACCGGTGACCAAGAATAACGCCGAATGATACTGCAAAAAGAAGCAAAGGAAACGTTCTGGCGTATGGTCCGGAAAGCATGCTGTACGCCAAAAGGGTCGTCACGACACAAAATAGGGCTGCAATATATTCATCATTTGTGCTCCGGAAATAATCAAGGGCCTTGGCCCATAGCATTACCCCAAACAGCATCACTGCGGTTCCCACAATGACACCAAATCCAAGCCAGAGGTCTAATACGAAGTTGTGCGCGCTGCCATGTGTTAAGCCCGCCATGCTTTTGTGAGGCAAATACCCATATCCGGTGAATGGGCGCTCTGCTATATATTGAATGACGTTGTGCCAGATTACGGTACGCCCCGTGGTCGCGGCGTTGATGCCATCTGCCTCAAGAGTTTGACCAATTCTCGCAAAGATGCCGTATGATTCACCGGGCAGGTACAAGAAGTACGAAAGCACACCGCCTATCACGACAGAGAGAAGAACAGGCAGAATGCGTTTCATATTTTTTTGATTGCTAAAATAGAAAATAAGAAGAACGGCTGTCAGGAATGAGATCACTCCCCCCCGAGAGCCGCTCCAAAACAGAGTCATTGACGCAATTATAGTCAAAAGTAAGAAAATCGGGCTACTGCCTTTGTCCGACTGTGTTATGATATACGTTACCAACAAAGAGAGGGAAATCGTGGAAACCCAGCCGACAGGCCGCGGATTTTCATAGCCGTAGAGTATCGTATTCGCGCCAAACTCTGCGGCCAACGCTGTGAAGCGTTGAGGATCAATCTGTACGAGCAGCAACGGCACAACAACAAGCGCGGCTGCAACGACAAAGAATTGAAATACCTTTTTTGCATTGATGATGCCGTCTCTGGCGGAAACGTAAAACAGCACGGTAACAAGCGTTGTACCGAAGAGTGAGACCAGTCCGTACATCGGGTAAAACAGATCTTGCGCCGACAATATCGTAAACAAAAATGCGTAAATGAAAAATACGAGTATGCATCGCAGGACAAGTTTCTCATTGCGCGATTTCATCAATAATACAGGCACAATGAGAAAAGGCATGCACGTCAGAATGAAAGCATAGGCCGTCATTGTGACTGTCCAGCTCGCGCCTCTCGTCTCGCTCGTGAAAAAGTCGAATACGGGTGAAAAGAGCATGTTGAGCGGGATAAACACAAGCACCAGTAAGCACAGAGGCCCGAGTAGTCTTTGCGGTGTAAAGGCTGATAAGTTCTTCATGGGTAATATCAAGACTTTCGTGACTACCTGTATCAGGCGAGAATTCGCATGTTGCGCAGTCCCCTCTTGTAACTCAACCCCTCGCAATGCTTCAGGCAAAAAATTGTCGCGCCAATCTGCGCCATCGCTTTTTGAAAGTGAGTGGTTGTATCCGTTCCGCATCAGCCCTTGATGACGAAAAGGCGCTCGCCCGTTGAGTCTCAATTTCAATCGCGTGGCGGTAAGAGGTTAGCGCACTGATCCACCGGCCACCCGGACCCTGTCTTCACTCACCCTATTTATAGCTATAGCGTGCATTGTAAGCGTAGCTGTATCCGCCACGCCCTCGCGCACTCTTGGGAACAAAGTCATTGAGGATCGCGCCGGATAGCTTCACGCCGGCATTCTCAAGCGTCTTTTTCATAGCCATAACTTCTCCGGGATGGGTCTGACCGAAACGGGTAACAGCAATCACCGCACCAGCGGCGCGACCGAGGACGGCAGGATCTGTAACGGCCAACACGGGTGGCGCATCAATGATGATCAGGTCGAAGTCTGCATCGAGGGTCTTGAGCAGGTTGGACAGGTCCTCCCGCATCAACAGTTCGGAGGGATTGGGGGGAAAAGGGCCACTTGAGAGAACTGTGAGGTTTTCCACACGCGTTGCGATTAGCGCAGACGCGAGATCGACCTCGCCCGAGAGCACGTCGGCGAGGCCGGGATGAGCTTTGGGGATGTCAAAATACTTGCGCTGCTGACCACGGCGCATGTCAGCATCAACAAGGCAAACCTTCTGCCCCGACTGAGCAGCGACCACGGCAAAGTTAGCGGAGATGAAGCTCTTTCCAACGCCGGGTGTAGGACCGGTGAAGACAACGGAACGCGTCTCGGCATCAAGCATCCCAAAGTGCAGTCCCGTCCGCAGAGATCGCAAACCCTCAACGAAGAGATCCTGTGGCGTGTCGAGTGCAACGAGAGGAAGGGTCTTTCTTCCCTTCACAGACTTCAGCCCCGATGCTTGTCGGTTGAGTGTTGCAAAGACAGCGAGGCCCATGGCTTCAAGATCCTGACTGCCATCGACAGTTTTTCGCAGATAGCTTTGTGCCAAGACGTAGCCAGTCCCGAGAAGCAGACCAAAGAGGCCGGCAAGCGCAAGAATGACGGCCTTGCGCGGCGCAGCGGGGTCTTGCGGCGCGCGCGCGGTGTCCACAATGCGGACGTTTCCGATATTGCTTGCCCTCAGAACCCGCAATTCCTGCGCGCGATTGCGTAGCTGCACAAAGACTTCCCGCGCAAGTTCGAGATCCTGGGTCAGGTTCAGCACTTCGCGCTGCGTGGCAGGCAGTGCGCGCACTTCCTCGCGCAAGCTGGAAAGACGCTCTTCGATCCGCGTTCTATTGGCGAGTAGTCTCTGATACTCTGGGTGGTTCGGTGTGTAGCGTTCTGCGATTTCTTCTTCAAGACCCGCAAGATCGATGAGCTCGGTTTCAAGGGCACGAATTTGGGTCAGAAGCGCTTCGCCTTCAGCCCCGAGGGCGATTGTTTCTTCTTCCTCGCGGAAACTGGCGAGTGCGACCTCTGCCTCCTGCACAGTCTCGCGTGCGGCGGGCAACTGGCTTTCGACAAATGCGAGGCTGCTTTCGGCCTCTGCAGCACTACGGTCAGCATTCTGCGACAGATAAGCCTGTGCAATTGCATCGAGTGTTCGGCGTGCTGTTTCTGGCGACCCGGCTTTGTAGGTCATGCGCAGAATGCCGGAATTACGACCTTGCTCGGAGATGCTGAGATTGTCTGTCACACGTTCGATCGCTTCTAGCTCGGGAAGTTGCTCCAAGACAAAAATGCGTCCGGGTTCTGCCGCAAGGGCGCCGACCCGGACCGAGAACCCGATATCTTCAGCCAAGACGGGTTCACCGACCTGCCCCTGCAGTTCCTGTCCGGTGGGGAGTGTCAGAACAAAGCGGCCCTGCCCCTCCGACATGAGGTAGATCTCCTCTCCTAGCCAAGCGGGAGGAACGTCAAGAAGGTCAAGACGAATAGCGTCGCCCGGACGCGCAAAACGCGTCAGGAAGTCCCACTGAGGAAGTGGTATATCTTGCGTGGCCAGCAAGTGACCGACCAGCGGCGCCGGGAGTGGTTTGGCATCCCAATCGAGGTTGAGACGCGAAATGGCACGCCCGACCACCATGCGGGACCTGATGATCTCGATCTCGGTAACGGCGCGCGGGCTGTCCCCTGACAGGTCAGCAAGACCATCCGGGAGACCGAGCGTGTTTACCTTCTCCTCAAGCTGGAGCAACCCGTCGGCTTGATATGTCGGCGGTGTGTTGAAGATGTAAAAAAGGCCAACCAAAGCGCCGAAGAGAACAAAGGCCATAATCCTGAATTTGCTCGCCCAAAGCCGCGCGAAAAGATCGACAAGGTCAATTTCGTCGTCACGGTTCGCGTTACTCTGGGTTTGCAGCTGTTCGGTCAACGGTCACTCCGCATTCTTGGGCGACAGGCGTGACACCCAGGCCATCGTGGCCTCTTGAATGAGCGCGAATACATATTCGTGAAATTGCCTGCTCTTGCGATAGGGATCAGGGATGTCCGCGTCCCCTGTCCAGCGGCTTAGGCGCATAACGCGTCCTGACAGCGCGGGGGCGATCCGCTCGATCTCGCGCTTGTGACCTGCTTCCAATACCAAAATGAGGTCATATTTCTCGCCAATTTCGCGCGTAAATTGTCGCGCCACGTGGTTACCAACTTCAATGCCCGCGGCCTCTGCGATCGCACGTGCGGTGGGGTCAACATCACGTCCAACCACCGCTCCTATTCCAGCAGAAGCGGCAGTGTGATCGGGCAGATGCGCGCTCAAGATCGCTTTTGCAACCGGAGAGCGGCAGATATTGCCAACGCAAACAGTCAGGATACTCTTCATCTCAGATCAGAGCCCTTCAACCGTCGTGTTCGTTGTATTGACGGCACCGACCGTCGGCAGCAGCCCCAGTATAGTATCGTTCCAGCGCTGACGCGGTGAGCGGGTCACATACACGACGTCACCGGGCTCCAAGTTAAAACGGGTGCCCAGCAAGAACCCCGTCGGCGACTCCACCGAAAGCTGGAAAACAGTTATAGTGTCACTGCCGCTACGGAAGACAAAGATCCCCCGCGCATCAGCGCGCAACTCATCGAGCCCGCCCTGGCGCGCAAGCGCTTGGGTCAGAGAGAGCGCTTCACCCGCGAGGTCAATGCCGGAGGGACGTCCGACCTCGCCCAAAACAAAGACCTCTTGAGGCGTTCTTGCCGGCACAAAAACCACATCTCCAGAGCCGAGCATCGGATTGTTCGACACCATCCCGCGCTCCAGAAATCCCTCGAGGTCAACACGATATGTACGTCCGTTGCGCTGGAGAGTGACGCCCGCAGGGTCAGCCTCTGGAACAAGGCCTCCTGCCGCATTTACAGCATCGATCAGGGTCAAGGGAACAGTTGTGAGAGGCAGCCTCTGAGGTGCGGCAACGGCACCGGTGATATTGATGGCTTGCGAATTAAAGGCCGCTACGCGGACTTCAAGCTGCGGATCGGCAATGTATTCTGCCAAGCCGACCATGAGGTTTGCACGTATTTGCTCAGGCGCAAGTCCCGCAGCCTGCACCTGTCCCACAAAGGGGTAAAAGAAGGTGCCATCCGACTGGACGCGGAAACCAGTTTCGGCAGCACTACGCTGGGGGCCGGCCGGCATGGTAAGCTCAGGGTGGTTAAAGACCAAAACGCTCAGGATATCGCCCGGGCCTACTCTGTAGTTCCACTTCACAGGTCCCGGCAGACTGGTTCTTTGCGGTGGCGACACGTCTCGATTGAAGGCCGAAATATTCCCCGCCTCGAGCCGCACGAGCGACACGCTTTCATCCAGTGCCGCCTGCGTCGCTGATGTGACCGGGAAACTGCTTGAGCCGTCAGCGCAGGCCGAAAGCCCAAGGACACAGATGAAAGCAATCAGCAAACGCATTAAAATTCCCGGTATCTCGGCTTCATGCCTCACTCATTATGTTTCGACGTACACCGTAAATTTTGCGTTAAATTGAAGAGATCGCACCCTCCGAGAGCGCACTTTCTCTATTGCAGAGACCTGCCATCATCGCGTCTCTGCTAAAATCCCGGCGTTTATGCGCTGCTTAAAATGGTTGAAAAAAGCAATCGGGCTTTAGGCAAATTTCGCTATGCGCCTTACCAATGAAGCCTGTTAGCTGCCACCACCTGAGTCACCAGCGGCTACGGCGATCAAGACAGCAAGGATAGCCAATGGAATCCAAATAGATCCCGAACCTTCAGGTTCGGCCATGGCGATCGGCGCAGGCACATCTGGTTCAACGAGCTCATCCAATAGACCACCAGCGCTGGCAGTAGACGCAGCAGTTGCCATAATCACGACCGCCGACAAAATTTTGATATGCATAGTCTATTTATTCCCTATGGTTGTATGTGCTTTTCTATTTACCCTTTTAAAGCAACCTGGACGTTTCTGCAATTATTAGATGCAGACTTCAAAGTCTTTGAATATCCACCGCACCGACCCTTGCAGAAATCCATTGTCGCGACTGCCAGATCATGCCTCCGGCGTCGATCCAGTAAAGGTTTCCGAAACTACCCGCCTCCCCCACACAGGTCTCGCTGATCAGACGGGTTTGGTGTTTGCGCTGGAAAATTTCGATCGTTTCATTGCGCAGAGTTGCAATTCTGCAGGCGTATTCCCGACGCGCGATCTGATCCTCGCCATTGAGGTAGTCGTGGATTCGTACGGTGCTCCCACTACCACTGACAACACGCTGATAGGTTTGGTTTAAATCCGCGCCCATCAAGTCGTTGCCCAAACCACGCGTTGCGACAACGATCCCATCCTGCAACGTCAGGCTGACACCTTCATCCGAAACCCAAGTGATCAAGTCACTATTCGTTGACGTGCGTGCAAAAACAGATGCCAGGTCTTTATTCACAGGTGCGAAGAGCAACAAATCATTTGTGGCCGCTTCAATGATATCCCGCGTTAATACCTCTCTTGGGTCTGTCTTCTCCTCCCATAAGCCTGACCCCGCTCCAGCAAGTCCCCGCAGAACGCTCACGACCGGCTGCTTCTGCGCAAGGGGGCCGCAAGCAGTGACACCCAAAAGCACCATGATCAGGAATTGCGTTCTCATCTCCAAAACCGCCCCCAGCTGTCCTGCAAAGCCACCACATGGCCGCCGCGCACAGTTTCGTACAAACGGCCATCGAGATTCAGGCGCGCGCCGCCATCACGGCTCAGCGATGACAGGCGCACATCTATTTGGTCACGCGTCGCTGTCCCGATCGCCCAATCAAGTGGGATCGTCAACTGAACGCCCTTGTCAAAAGACCCTTCGCCAAAATCCTCAAACGGCACGTCCGTCAGGGTCGCATAGGCCCCGACGCGCCAGCCATTGGCAAATTCGCGGTCTAGCGCAAAGGTGGCACCCCAATCACCGGCCAGGTAGCGTCCGACGTCGATCCTGCCGTGGAAATCGTTTTCAAAGTCATAGTAGACGGATGCATGACCCGTCACGACATCATAGACACCGTCAGGTTCGGGGAAATCCTGCGCACCGAGGCCAAGGTCATAGTCGCGTTGCACAACATAGTTGAGCTCTGCACCAAGCGCTACGCGGCTGTCGACGGGTTTCCATAGAAGTTCCGTCGAAGCCCCCGCAAACATTTTTTCGAGGTAGCCCAGCGACACGCGGCTATAGAGCGCGCGTCCGGGCCTTTCGTACCAATGCAGGGCCAGGTCTTCGATCCCGATCTCGCCCGCTTCACCGTAGAGCGCCACGTTGCGCCTGACCGGTTGAAGTGTCGATTCCGAGACACGGGCATCCGAGCGGTTCTCGGAAATCCGGTAGCGCGCGGTCCCTTGAAGGGTGAGACTGGGCAGTAACGCATATCGCAGATCAGCCTGCAGACCATATTCGCCTCGTAGCGGGTTTGACCCGTCGAAAAGCTGAACGGCATAATAGGGTGATATGCCCCACTCAAACGCACTCACCTGTGATGCAACCACAGACGATCGCGTCCCAACTCCGGCCTCGGAGACGGTCGCACGGTCAAGGATTTGTGCTGCCGCGTTCGGACGGTTTTCGATCGCTTCCATATCGGATCGTCGGATCGTGATAGCTGACAGGGGCAGTCCTGCACGGGTCGGTTCGAGTACGAACACCTCAACAGACGGTGGCATCGTTCTGGTAAGTACACGCGCAACGCGGCCCAGTGCTTGCGCTTCGGCCCGGTATCTCTCGTTCTCGAAACGCACCCGAGCCGTGCGGCCCGAGATATCCAGACCTTGCAAAACAATGCCTTCTGCCAAGAGCGCCGTCGCG
>CAYZKE010000034.1:0-650 GCA_964478505.1 uncultured Loktanella sp. | reverse complement strand
CACTGCCTCCTAAGGCGTAAGCGCTCAGGATATAATCTGCGTTCGGCGCATAGCTGAGACCAAAGTTGAAGGGTGTCTCGCGCTCTACGATTCCGAGGCTCGTCTCTCGCGCATAACCGTCACTTGAGTATTCAGCTGTCGCAATCCAATCATCACTCAACCGCCACTCAGCGCCGCCAAAGAAAGCGGCGTCACCTCGAAAAAACTGATCAAAAGACGGTTTGCCGCCAAAGCCAAAGTCTAGCGCTGGACGCTCGATAAACGCATCGCTTACAACACCAAGCGGGTTGTCAAAACCACCCTCGGTTGCCAGACGACCCCAACCGAGCCCCAACGTCGCCCGCAGACGCGGCGAGAGTGTCTTGCTCGCCACAAGGTACTCACCGCTATAGACACCGGTTCCCATGAAATCGCGCAAACCAATGGCAACCGCAGGACGCAAGCTGCCCTCGGTCAAAGCCTGATAGTGAAGATCAAAGCTGCGGTCATAGAGGTTGCCTGTCCCAGGGCCGCCCCATTCCGCGAGCCGGGAGTAGCGAAACGTACCACTGAAACGTGGTGTGACCTGGAAATTGAACGACACCCTTTGCTGGTTTTCAAAACCGCCAAGCGTCATACCGATTTCGGCGTCCGGTCGTAAGAACGCTGAG
>CAYZKE010000033.1:0-13959 GCA_964478505.1 uncultured Loktanella sp. | reverse complement strand
ATGTATGGCTGCCCAATCCGAATTCGGGCGTATTGGTCTTGCCGATCACAATGGCACCCGCATCCTGCATCCGCTGCACCATGATCTCGCTTTCGGGTGCAATCTGTCCGGCGAAAAGCGGCGAGCCCTGCGATGTCGGCATCCCGCCCACATCGGCCAGATCCTTGACCGCCATGGGCACGCCATGCAGCGGCCCTTTGCTGGCAGACTGATCCGCGGCACGGGCCTCCTTCAAGAGCACATCCGGGTCGCGCAGCGATACAATCGCGTTGTACTGCGGATTCTCCGTATCAATCCGCGCGAGCGTCGCCTGCATCACATCGGCGGCACTGAGCTCGCCACCCCGCAAGGCGGCGATCAGGTCATGCGCAGTCCATTCTAGAAAATCTCCCATGCGCTATCCAAGCGCGCAGGTGCGACTTTGGCAAGCACCAAGGTTATTCGGCGTTCGCTTCCGCGCGGCTTTTGCCGGAGACAGCCATCGCCAGGGTTGCCGCCATGAACCCGTCCAGATCACCGTCCAGCACACCTTTGGTGTCCGAGGTTTCATAGTTCGTGCGCAGGTCCTTCACCATCTGGTAGGGCTGCAGGACATAAGACCGGATCTGGTTGCCCCAACCCGCATCGCCGGCGTTCTCATGCGCCTCGTTCACAAGGGCCGAACGCTTGTCCAATTCGATCTGATAAAGGCGCGACTTCAAGGCCTTCATCGCGATATCACGGTTCTGGTGCTGTGATTTCTCGGAGCTTGTCACGACGATCCCTGTGGGCATGTGCGTGATCCGCACAGCCGAGTCGGTGGTGTTGACATGCTGACCACCCGCACCGGAGGACCGGTAGGTATCGATGCGGATATCCGAAGGGTTCACCTCGATCTCGATGTTGTCATCGACAACCGGATAGACCTTGACCGACGTAAAAGACGTGTGGCGCTTGGCGGCGCTGTCAAAAGGCGAAATCCGCACCAGACGGTGCACACCGCTTTCAGACTTCAACCAGCCATAGGCATTGTGCCCGCTGATCTTATAGGCGGCGGATTTGATCCCCGCCTCGTCACCGGGCTGTTCGGACTGAAGCTCGACCTTATAGCCCTTCTTTTCCGCCCACCGCACATACATGCGCGCCAGCATATTGGCCCAGTCACAGCTTTCGGTGCCACCGGCCCCTGCGTTGATTTCAAGGAAGGTGTCATTGCCATCAGCCTCGCCATCCAGCAGGGCCTCCAGCTCTTTCTTGGCGGCCTTTTCGGCCAGCGCGGTCAGAGCGGCTTCGGCCTCGGCGACGATCTCAGCATCGTCCTCCATCTCGCCCATCTCGATCAATTCGATGTTGTCGGACAATTCGGTCTGGATGCTGTCATAGCCGGTCATGGCGTCCAGCAACAACTGACGTTCGCGCATCAGCTTTTGTGCGCCTTCGGGATCATCCCAAAGGGTCGGGTCCTCAACGCGCGCGTTGAATTCTTCCAGGCGGTGGGGCGCTGTTTCGCGGTCCATCCGCTGCGCCAGCAAGGCAAGCGACTTTTGAATGGCCGCAATAGTATTTTGCATTTCCGCGCGCATGGGGCACCTGTTGTTCGTCAATGATATTTGGTGATGCGGTCTTAGCGCGCCCTTAGGAGCGCGACAAGCACATGGTCAGTAAAGACCACCCGAAGACAGCGTCCCGAAGGTCGCCTTATCACCCACAGTCGCGGTTTCACCTGTCGATGTGGTCACCTGACGCTGTGCGGCCTGTGCTTCCTCAAAGAGCGGCAGATCGGCCGCCATGGCAAAACCACCGTCAAACATAATGCCGAACAAAGGCTCTTCGCCGGGGCGGAAACATTCGCGTACGACATTATCGCCCGCAGCATCATCAGGCAGGCGTGCGCCGCTGAAACGGTCGATATTGATGAACTGGCAATTGGCAGGCACGCGGAAGGAGCCCGATCCGTACTTCTCGATCGCTTCTTCCATGAACCGGTTGAACACCGGCCCACAGAACCCGCCACCCGAGGCACCACGGCCCAAGGTGCGCGGCGTATCATAGCCGATATAGCACCCTGCCACGATATTGGACGAAAAGCCCACGAACCACACGTCTTTGGCGTCATTGGTCGTACCGGTCTTGCCCGCAATCGGCACAGGCAGGTTCACAGTGCCGCTCGCGGTGCCACGCTGCACAACACCCTGCATCATCGAGGTCAGCTGATAGGCGGTGATTTCATTCATCACGCGGTCGCGGTTCGACATGATCCGTGGCCCGTCACCGGCAGGCAGATTGGCCTGATCGCAATCAAGACAGGTGCGCTGGTCGTGGCGGTAAACCGTGTGGCCGTAACGGTCCTGCACGCGGTCAACCAGCGTCGGCTCGACCCGCTCACCACCATTGGCGAACATCGCATAGGCAGCAACCATCTTGAACAAAGTGGTCTCATCGGACCCGAGCGAGGCCGCAAGCACGCGGTTCATATCCTCGTAGACGCCAAAGCGTTCCGCATAGCGCCCGACCGTATCAATCCCGATCTCTTGGGCCAGACGGATCGTCATCAGGTTCCGCGACCGCTCGATCCCCGTCCGCATCGGCGTCGGGCCGTAGAACTGGTTGGATGAATTGCGCGGACGCCATGTGCCCTGCGGTGTGTTGATGGTGATCGGTGCGTCCACAATGATCGTGGCTGGCGAATAACCACTGTCCAAAGCCGCCGCATAGACGAAAGGCTTGAACGACGATCCGGGCTGGCGCTGCGCCTGTGTGGCGCGGTTAAAGACCGAGCTTTCATAGCTGAAGCCGCCCTGCATCGCGATCACACGGCCGGTGTTGACGTCCATTGCCATAAACCCGCCCTGCACCTCGGGCACCTGCCGCAGGGACCAGTGTTCAAAATTGCCGTTCCCATCCAGCAAGCGGCGCACGTGGACCACATCACCGGGCGTGAAGTTGTCAAAGAAATCACCCGCCAGCCACCGGATATCGACGCGCGGCACCACAAAGGGTTCGGCTTCGGTCTCTTCCACGCCTTCAATACCGATCGTGAGCGTGTTCTCGGCCACCTCACGGATCACCGCCGGATACCACTGACCGTCCAGATCAATGCTGCGCGGCACGTTCAGACCGGCAAGGGCTGCGCGCCAGTCCTGTTCGTTGGCCAAAGCTTCTTGCGGGATCGTCAGTTCGGTGCCGCGCCAAGCGCCCTGCGCGCGGTCATATTCTTCCAGCGCGCGCTGCAGGGAATGGGCCGCTGTTACCTGCAACTCGGGATCAATGGTCGCGCGGATCGACAAACCGCCCGAGAAGAATTCCTCTTCCCCGAAGTTCTGGCTCAGCTGACGGCGGATTTCATCGGTGAAATAATCCCGCTCCGGCAATGTCTCGCGGAAATCCTCATAATCGCCGCCCTGTACAGACAGAAGCGGGGCTGCGCGCTCGGTCTCATAGGTCTCTTCGTCGATATAGCCGTTCTCGAACATCTCGCGCAGGGTGTTGTTACGCCAAAAGATAGCGGCGTCACGGTCGCGCACGGGGTGACGGTTGCTGGGCGCCTTTGGCAAAGACGCAAGATAGGCCGCCTCGCCCGGGGTCAGTTCGGTCAGAGTTTTGTTGAAATAGGTCAGCGCGGCAGCGGTCACGCCAAAACTGTTCTGGCCCAGAAAAATCTCGTTCAGGTAGAGTTCCAGAATACGCTCTTTGGGCATCGCACCCTCAATGCGTACCGCCAGAATGATCTCTTTGATCTTGCGCTCAACCGAACGTGACCCATCCAGAAGGAAGTTTTTCATCACCTGCTGGGTGATCGTAGACGCCCCGCGCAGGTTTTCGCCACGCGATTCCACCGCATCCACAAAGGCCGACACCATACCCATGGCATCATAACCGCCATGTTCGTAGAAGTTCTTGTCCTCGGCAGAAATGAAGGCCTGCTTGACGATATCGGGGATTTCCTCGGCGGGTGTGAACAGGCGGCGCTCGACGGCAAATTCGTCGATAATCTGCCCTTCACCTGAATAAATCCGGCTGATTGTCTTGGGTGTGTACTGCGACAGGGTCTCATAACTCGGCAAATCGCGGCCATACATATAGAGCACAGCACCAATCGCCAGCGCCCCCATAAAGGCCCCAAGCGTCAGCAGTGTGAACAAGCCGCCAAGAAAAGAAAAGATAAAGCGCAACACGAAAGGGAACCCAGTCCTGATAGTTTCAGGCGCTGTTATACGCGCTCCACCCACTAGGGTCAAAAGGCCAAATGCCACGTTCGGCCAGAAGATGCCTGCAATTCGGTCACTTTTTGAGCAGCAGGCCGCTGGTTTTTACCGCGCCAAAAGCACCACTGTGTCGCGGATCGCGCGGATGATCCGCGCGCGGCCTTCGGGGGTTGCCAGAAACGCGCGGTCCTGCGCATTCGACAAGAACCCTGCCTCGATCAACACGCTGGGAAAGCCCGCAGCCGTCAACACCACAAACTGCCCCTCGCGGCGCGGACGCGAATTCATCGGAACACCCTGCGCCTGCATCGCCGCTGCAAGTGCGTCGGCAATCCGCACGCCCTCTGGCCCTGTCCGCGCGCGCGCCATGTCCATCAGCGTGGTCGCCACGCGGTCCTCGGCGTCGTTCAGATCGACACCGGCCAAAAGATCACCGCGCTCATGGCGCTCGACGATCCGCTGTGCTGCAGCATCGCCACCATCGGATGAAAGCGTATAGACCGAGGCGCCCCGCACGTCCGCGTCGCCCAAGGCATCCGCATGCAATGACAGAAACAGATCCGCCCCCACCTGCCGCGCAAATGTCATCCGTGCCGAGAGCGGGACAAAGACGTCATCCTCGCGGGTCAGCACCGCCTGCACGCCCTCTTGCGCGTTCAACATGACCGCAAGCTCGGCCGCAAGGATCAGCATCAGATCGGCCTCTTTGATGCCGCCCTGAAAGGCACCGGGGTCAAGGCCGCCATGTCCGGGGTCAATCACCACAATGAAATCCTCGCTTGCGGCAAGGGCCGCGGCGGCATCGGGATCAAACCCTGTCACGACATCCCAGCCCGGATCGGGTGGCGCGCCTGCGGCGGCGGCAAATTCTTCGGCGCTCGCACGCTCCAGCACGATGGTCAGATCAGCGCCCGCATCGGTGCGCACCATGCCCGCCTCGGCAATGACAAGGGGTTCGGCCAGATCAACCACCATCCGCGACCACCCGGGGCGCAGCGGGCCAAAGCGCACATCTGTTGCCCGATCCCCCGACAATACCGCAGCGGCATCAAGCCCCGCAAACGAGGCCCCTTCCACATCCAGCACCAGACGGCGCGGATCATCCAGCGTGAACACGCGATAAGGCGTGATCCGGTCCAACCCCATGGCAACCTCAAGCGTCCACCAGCCGTCGCTGACACTGGTGCGCTCGGGGTCAACCGTCACCTGAGCAGTGGCCAGATTGGCGATAAAGAGGAAAGACAGCAGCCAGCGGATCATGGCCGCCGCCCCCGCATAAACTGCGCCAGCCTGTCCAGCCCTTCGGTGATATCCGCCGTGGAGCGCGCATAGGAAAACCGCAACCAGTGGTGGCCACGTGCGGCATCAAAATCCAGTCCCGGCGTGACGGCAACGCCTGCCTTTTCCAAAATCTCGGCAGCAAAGGCCAAGGCATCATCGGTGTATTCCGACACATCCACATAGACATAAAACGCCCCGTCAGGCGGCGCAAAACGGGTCAGGCCAGCGGCCTGCAACCCTTCAATCATCAGTGCCCGATTGGCGCGGTACACAGCCTTGTTCGCTTCAAGCTCATCGGTGCAATCCATCGCATGCAACGCCAGCCGCTGGGCGGCATGGGGCGCGCAGATAAACATGTTCTGCGCCAGACGCTCAACCTGCCGGATGTGATCCTCGGGCACAATCATCCAGCCCACGCGCCAACCGGTCATCGAGAAATACTTGGAAAAGGAATTCACGACATAGACGTCATCGGTGACCTGCAACGCCGAAACAGGGGCCACGTCATAATCAATCCCATGATAAATCTCGTCCGAGATAAAGGCCGCCCCCTGTGCCGCACAGGCCGCTGCCAGATCCGCCAAACCGTCACGATCCAACATCGTCCCCGTCGGATTTGCGGGCGAGGCCACGATCAACCCATCAAGATTATGGGCCGCAACATCGCCGGGCGAAGGCTGAAACCGCTGCGCAAATGTCGTGGGAATATCAATCGGGGTCAGGCCCACGGCCCGCAAGATCTGGCGATAGGACGGATAGCACGGCGTGCCCAGCCCGACCCGAGCGTCATTGTCAAACAAAGCCGAAAACGCGAGCAGGAACGCACCCGAAGCCCCGCTGGTGATCACCACACGCGCCGGATCAAGCGTCACCCCGTACCAATCGGCATAATGCTGGGCCACGCGCGCTTTCAATTCCGGCAAACCCAGCGCCACCGTGTACCCCAAGGGGTCTGCCAGATCCTGAACCAATCGCGCTTTCGCTGCCTCCGGCGCACCGGTGCCCGGCTGGCCCACTTCCATATGGATGATATGCCGTCCTGCCGCCTCGGCCTGACGCGCGGCCTCCATCACGTCCATCACGATGAAAGGATCGACATTACCTCTGTCTGAGCGTCGCATAGCCTGCCTCTTTTGTTTGGGTGCCTGTTTGCCCCTGTCAGGCGGTCAAGGTCAATGGCCCGCTAGAAGGCCGCCGAAAGCGGTACCAGAAAATCATGGATCTGCCGCGCCTTTTGCGACACTTGCGCGCCGATCGCTGCGGGATCGGCCACGTCACTGGCCCATGTCGCATTGACGGCCAAAGTTGCATTGATCGCCATCACTGGCATCCGGCACAGCCCCGCATCACAATAGGCGACAACAGGTGCCTGATTGGGAAAGGGCGGCTGCACCTGACAGCTGACTGCGCCGGTTGGCGCCAGTGCACAGAGGTAATCCTCCCCACGCGTCACCGTCATGTTGGGATTATGGACGGCCGCCAGATGTGCCGCTGCCGCCTCTTGCGCTTCGGCAAGGGCATCAGGCCAAAGCACAACGCGCAAATCGCGCAGAGCAATCCCCGCCGCCGCAGGATCATATGCAACCGCACTGACCACAGGGATCGGATTGCCGCGACCGTCCACCGCCAGATCACGTACATCACGGCAAAGGGTCTGCGCGGTCAACAGCAAGGGCGCACCATCAAACCCCTCGGCGCGCAGCACAATGCCGCCACGATAGGTCACGCCATCGCCGCCGGTCAGGCCGAAATCCACAAAACGGTAAAAATCAGGGCAGCTTTGCGCAGATGCGGCAGAACTGCCGAGCAGCAAAACCAGCAAGACAGGCAGGCCGCGCAACCTGCCCTTACTCCGCCGCTGCGGCTTGCGCTTCCAGTTCAGCGGCCTTTTTTTCGACCTGTTCGACGATATGGTCGACCATATCCTCGTTGGACTGCTTGTGGCTCTGCTTGCCCGCCAGATAGACCATGCCCGATCCGGCACCGCCACCGGTAAAGCCTACATCGGTCATCAACGCCTCACCCGGGCCATTCACAACGCAACCGATAATCGACAGCGACATTGGCGTTTTGATATGCTCCAGCCGCTTTTCCAGCGCCTCAACTGTCTTGATCACGTCAAAGCCCTGACGCGCGCAGGACGGACAGGAAATGATGTTCACACCGCGGTGGCGCAGGCCGAGGGATTTCAGGATTTCATAACCGACCTTCACCTCTTCCACCGGATCGGCAGAAAGGCTGACACGGATCGTATCACCGATTCCCATCCACAGAAGGTTGCCCAAGCCAATCGCGGATTTGATGGTGCCAGAGGTCAGACCACCCGCCTCGGTGATCCCCAAATGGATCGGCGCGTCGGTGGCATCGGCCAATTGCTGATAGGCCGCGGCGGCCATGAACACGTCAGAGGCTTTGCAGGAAATCTTGAATTCGTGGAAATCATTATCCTGCAGGATTTTGATATGATCCAGCCCGCTTTCGACCATCGCATCGGGGCACGGCTCACCATATTTTTCGAGCAGATGCTTTTCGAGCGAGCCCGCGTTGACGCCAATACGGATTGAACAATTGTGATCACGCGCAGCTTTGATCACTTCTTTGACGCGCTTTTCATCGCCAATATTGCCCGGATTGATGCGCAAACAGGCCGCACCCGCCTCAGCTGACTCGATTCCGCGTTTATAGTGAAAATGGATATCCGCTACGATCGGCACGGACACTTCACGGACGATTTCTTTCAGCGCAGCAGATGAGGCTTCATCCGGCACAGAAATGCGCACAATATCGGCACCGGCATCGGCGGCGGCCTGCACTTGGGCAATGGTCGCTTTGACATCTGTTGTCAGCGTGTTCGTCATGGTTTGCACGGTAATCGGTGCATCCCCCCCGACGGGGACATTACCCACCATGATCTGGCGCGACTTGCGGCGGTAGATATTACGCCACGGGCGGATATGGTTCAGGGACATGACGGATCGACTTTCAGATGCGTTAGCGTTGCGCCCAACCTATGCCGGCAGGCGCACATCATCAAGCGACAGTCGCGCTATTCCTCTGCGACAACCTCGGCCACATTCACGATTTCGGCCAGATCTTCATCTGCGCTTAAATCCGCAACGGCGTAGGTTTGCGTCAGGTTGTCGGTGCTCAGCGCCACATTGGACGTCACCACGCCCGATGGGCCAACAGGGCCGTAATGCACGCCGTTGACAGCAAAATACATAGCGCCACTTTCACCGACACGCAGCGTTGCGGGCTCTTCGGTCGCGGGCACAACAAAGTTCTGCCCCGGCTCCATCACGCCTTCATAAATAATTGTGCCATCGGCCGCGCGGATACGCACCCACGCGGGACGCACGGCAACAAGTTGCAGTTCCGGCACGTCAGGCTCGACCACCTGAACCGGTGGTAAGGTCTCGGTGGTCACCGTGTCAGCCAACTGCAAATCAGGTGACAAGGCGCGATCTTCCTGCGGCAGGATTGCGCCAATGCTGTCACGCCGCAAAGTGGAAATCGGCGCATCACGCGCAACAAGCACAGGCACATCCAACGCCTGAGGACGATAAAGCCGGTCGAGGGACTGCGCGGAAGGCGCTTCAAATCCGGCCAAGGCATCGCTCGGCTCGATCGCATTTGTGGCACCGGCCAGCGGATCAAGATCCGAAACAACAACGGGTGTCTGCTCTACAGGTGCGAATTGCACCTTCTGGACTTCCTGCAGCACTGTCCATCCGCCAAAGCCCAGACCGCCAATCAACGCAACCAGCACCAGAACAGAGCCAATGGCGCGCGGTTCGATACCGGCCAGCATTGCATCGCCTACCGGTATAAAAGGCGTGGCGGAAGCAGAGAAAATATCCTTGCCCAGCGGTACACCCGCAGGATCATAGGTCTTGCCCTTCAGAGAAGAGGCCTCAGCCGACATCCCGTGCGCGGTGGCAAACCCGCTTTCGGCGCAAAAGCCTGCAAACGCCTCTTCGGGATCCATGCCAAGGTAGCGTGCATAAGAACGCACATAACCCGCAATAAAGCCGGGCGTGTCAAAAGCAGAAGGGTCTGCATTCTCGATGGCTGCGATATAGGCTGCTTTGATTTTCAGCTCGCGCTGCACGTCCAGAAGGCTTTTGCCCAATGTCGCACGCTCGCCACGCATCACGTCACCCAAGCGCAGGTCATAGGCGTCAAAGCCTCTTGCCTCTGCGTCCTCCGACGCGTCCGCACGCTTGAAGGTCTTCCCGATCATCGACTGTCCCGTCGCTTAATGCCCCTAAGCGCGTACCGTTCAACGAATCGAAACAAAGCCTGCGCCTATCAAGACGTTAGCACGTCACAAAGAGTTATGCACAGGTGTATATAGTGTTAACCGGCCAACTCAGCACGATTCAGCGCACAATGTGACCACAATCCATCCAAAGCGCCTACCAATGCATCCATTTCGCGCGGACCATGGACCGGCGACGGGGTGAACCGCAAACGCTCTGTGCCACGCGGGACGGTCGGGAAATTGATCGGCTGCACGTAGATCCCGAAGTCGGACAGGAGCATATCGGACAGCTTCTTGGTATGGACCGGATCCCCGACAATCAGCGGCACGATATGGCTGCCGTGATCAATGATCGGCAGGCCCATCCCTTTCAGCCGCAGCTTGAGGATTTTCGCCTGAGTCTGGTGTTGCGCGCGCAGCGCCTGATCTGTTTTCAGATGGGCGACGGATGCCGCAGCACCCGCTGCAACAGCAGGCGGCAGCGATGTCGTAAAGATGAACCCCGGCGCGTAAGAGCGTATCGCATCACACATTTTCGCGCTGGCGGCGATGTAGCCACCCATCACACCATATGCCTTGGCCAAAGTGCCGTTGATGATATCGATCCGCCCCATCAGACCGTCACGCTCGGCAACGCCTGCCCCGCGCGGTCCGTACATGCCTACTGCATGCACCTCGTCGATATAGGTCAGCGCACCAAATTCATCGGCCAGATCACAGATGTCCCTGATCGGTCCGAAATCACCATCCATCGAATAAATTGATTCAAAAGCAATCAGCTTTGGCGCATCAGGATCATCAGCCGCAAGCAGCTCGCGCAGGTGCGCTACGTCATTATGGCGGAAAATCCGCTTGGCGCCCCCGTTGCGGCGCACACCTTCGATCATCGATGCATGGTTCAAAGCATCGGAATAAATGATCAGACCCGGAAACAACTTTGGCAAAGTGCTCAGCGTCGCGTCATTCGCGATATAGGCCGAGGTGAAAAGCAGTGCCGCTTCCTGGTGGTGCAGGTCGGCCAGCTCGGCCTCAAGACGCTTGTGATACACAGTTGTGCCGGAAATATTGCGTGTCCCGCCAGACCCCGCACCGGTGGCCTCGATCGCTTCGTGCATGGCGGCCAGAACGACAGGATGCTGGCCCATGCCCAGATAATCATTCCCGCACCAAACAGTGACAGGCGCCTCTGATCCGTCGGGCTTACGCCACGTCGCATGGGGGAACTGACCGCGTTTGCGCTCGATATCAATGAAGGTCCGGTAGCGACCCTCGGTGTGCAACCGTTCGATCGCAATGTCCAACTTGGCGTTATAATCCACGTCTTTCGTCCTCTTTGTCGGACCAAAAGCCACTTTTTGCAGCGGTTTTTGAATCGTTCTAAGCGTCATATAGGGCACAACAGCACGGGACAAGCCGTTACAAAGTGTCACCCCCCTTTCCGTCCCTTTTTGGAGAGCATCCCCCGCTGGTTCATTGATCTGCATCAACAACTTTCCATGTCCCCTCAAACTTTGGGGTGAGCGCCAAAGGCGCGAGGGGCAGCGCCCCTTTCAACGCCCCCCATTGACCTTGTGCCGGTTTCCGACAACCCTGCGCGAAAATCCTAAATATGAGGCTCGCCATGACCCTAGACCCCGTCCTCGCACGGATCGACGCAGATCTCCCCCAAGCCACAGAGCGCCTTTTTGAACTGCTGCGCATTCCCTCCATCTCGACCGATCCCGCCTATAAGGCAGATTGCGATGCAGCGGCTGACTGGCTGGTGGCGGATCTGAAATCCATCGGTTTTGAAGCCTCCAAGCGCCCGACGCCTGGCCATCCGATGGTCGTCGGCCATACCGGCGGCGACGGGCCGCATGTGCTGTTTTACGGGCACTACGACGTGCAACCCGTTGATCCGCTTGAGCTTTGGGATAACGACCCCTTTGATCCCCGCATCGAGGAAACACCAAAGGGCAAGGTTATCCGCGGTCGTGGCACTGCGGACGACAAAGGCCAGCTGATGACCTTTGTCGAGGCCTGCCGCGCATGGAAAGCCGTGCATGGCGCCCTGCCCGCCAATATCTCGATGTTCTTTGAGGGCGAAGAGGAATCCGGCTCGCCCTCGCTGACGCCGTTCATGGAAGAAAACCGCGCCGAGCTGACCGCCGACATCGCGCTGATCTCGGACACCTCGCTCTATGACGAAAACACACCCGCGATCATGACGCAGCTGCGCGGTCTTCTGGGTGAAGAGCTGATCATCACAGGGCCAAGCCGGGATCTGCATTCGGGCATGTACGGCGGGATCGCCATGAACCCTGCCCGCGTGCTGGCGCGTATCATCGCAGCGCTGCATGACGAAGACGGCCGGATCACCGTACCAGGCTTTTATGACGGCGTGCCCGAGCTTTCCAATGAGCTTGCCGCCTCTTGGGACGACCTGAAATTCGACCATGAAAATTTCCTGGGGAAAGTCGGCCTGTCGGAACCCGCCGGCGAGAAAGGCCGCCGCCCGCTGGAAATGATCTGGTCGCGTCCCACCTGCGAGGTGAACGGGATCTGGGCGGGCTATACCGGCGATGGTTTCAAAACGGTATTGCCGTCCAAAGCCTCGGCGAAAATCAGCTTCCGGCTTGTCGGCACACAGGATCCCCACGAAATCCGCAAAGCCTTCCGCAAAATGGTGCAGGATATGCTGCCCGCCGATTGCAGCGTCAGCTTCAAAGACCACGGCGCGAGCAAGGCCTCAGTGATGACCACAACGCATCCGGCCTTTGCGCAGGCCCGCAAGGCACTCTCGGACGAATGGCCAAATGTGGCGGCCTTTACCGGCGGCGGCGGGTCCATCCCGATTGCGGGGCACTTCAAGGAAATCCTCGACATGGACACGATGCTGATCGGTTTTGGCAAAGACGACGACGGGCTGCATTCCCCGAACGAGAAGTTCGATCTGACGTCCTTTCACAAAGGCATCCGCAGCTGGGCACGTATCCTGCACGCGATGACAAGCTAATGTAGCGCGGGGGCATGATCCGTTTGACATGCCCCCGCATTCGCCCATGTTAGGCGCATGAGTAATACATCACGCCCCCCGTATATGAGCACATCCCCCTACCATCCGGCCGCTGACCGCTATGACAAAATGGTCTACCGCCGCTGTGGCAACTCGGGTGTGCAACTCCCCGCCATCAGCCTTGGCTTGTGGCACAATTTCGGCGAAGATACGCCCCACGCCACCAAACGCGCGATGTGCCAGACAGCTTTCGATCTGGGGATTACGCATTTTGATCTGGCCAATAACTACGGCCCGCCAGCAGGATCGGCAGAAGAAGCCTTTGGTGATATCCTCAAAACCGATTTCAACGGCCACCGCGACGAACTGATCATTTCAAGCAAAGCTGGCTACGACATGTGGCCCGGCCCATACGGCGAGTGGGGATCGCGCAAATACCTGATCGCATCCTGTGACCAATCGCTGAAACGGATGGGGCTGGATTACGTCGATATCTTCTATTCGCACCGTTTCGATCCCGATACCCCGCTGGAAGAGACGATGGGCGCGCTCGATCATATCGTGCGTTCAGGCCGCGCGCTCTATGCGGGCATCTCGAGCTATAATTCCCAACGCACACGCGAGGCAGTGGCGATCCTGAAGGACCTCGGCACCCCCTGCCTGATCCACCAGCCGTCCTACAACCTGCTGAACCGCTGGGTGGAACATGACGGGCTCTTGGATACACTGGATGATCTGGGCGTTGGCTCCATCGCCTTCACACCATTGGCGCAAGGCATCCTGACGTCAAAATATCTGGGCGGCATTCCCGAAGGCAGCCGTGCGACACAAGGTAAATCGCTCTTGGATGGCATGATCAACGAAAGCTCGCTGGCGAGCGTGCGCGCACTCAATGACATGGCACAGGCACGGGGGCAAACCCTTGCGCAAA
Source organism: uncultured Loktanella sp. (assembly GCA_964478505.1). GTDB lineage: Bacteria > Pseudomonadota > Alphaproteobacteria > Rhodobacterales > Rhodobacteraceae > Yoonia. The sequence continues at coordinate 304 of CAYZKE010000033.1, read as the reverse complement.
TGGCCATCGCATGGGTCCTGCGCGGCGGTCGCGTGACCACAGCACTGATCGGTGCGTCACGGCCCGAACAGATCATTGATTGCGCAGGTGCCATCGGCAACCTCGACTTTACCGAGGGCGAGCTGAAGCAGATCGACGAGATCAGTTCCGAGGAAGCGATCAACCTCTGGGCCCGCTCGTCGGAACTGGAATAAGCGCGCGTCAAAAAGAAGGTGGGCCATGACCCACCTTTTAAGCAGCAACTTGGGAAAATGGCGCGGTTGACGGGGCTCGAACCCGCGACCCCCGGCGTGACAGGCCGGTA
>CAYZKE010000032.1:0-14070 GCA_964478505.1 uncultured Loktanella sp. | reverse complement strand
CGCATCTGCGCCCAACCGTGCTTTTTTGTCTTCCTCGTAATCGGTAAACGCACCTTGGAACCACTCGACATGGGCGTCGCCCTCGAACGCAAGGATATGCGTGCAGATGCGGTCGAGGAAGAAACGGTCGTGGCTGATGACCACGGCGCAGCCCGCAAAATCAACCAGCGCGTCTTCGAGCGCGCGCAGCGTTTCCACATCAAGGTCGTTCGTTGGTTCGTCGAGCAGCAGGACGTTACCGCCTGATTTCAGCAGCTTCGCCATATGCACGCGGTTGCGTTCACCACCTGACAGAAGGCCCACTTTCTTTTGCTGGTCGCCGCCTTTGAAATTGAAGGCCGAGCAATAGGCACGGCTGTTCATTGAGGCGTCGCCCAGTTCGATGATCTCAGCGCCGCCGGTAATTTCTTCCCAGACTGTCGCGTCCGGGTTCAGCGCGTCGCGCGACTGGTCCACGTAAGACAGTTTGACGGTTTCACCATATTCAACGGTGCCCTCATCAGGCTGGGCCTGACCGGTCAGCATCGAAAACAGCGTGGATTTACCCGCACCGTTGGGGCCGATCACGCCGACGATCCCGCCGGGCGGCAGATCAAAGCTGAGACCTTCGATCAAGAGCTTGTCGCCCATGTGCTTTTTCAGCCCGTCCACTGCGATCACTTTGGATCCAAGCCGTGGACCGTTCGGAATGATGATCTGGGCGCGACCCATCTTTTCCTTTTCGGACTGGTTCGCCATCTCGTTATAGGCCGCGATCCGCGCTTTGGACTTTGCCTGCCGCGCCTTTGCACCTTGGCGCATCCATTCCAATTCGCGTTGCAGGGTGCGCTGCTTGGACTTGTCGTCCTTGGCCTCACGCTCCAACCGCTTTGCCTTGGCCTCAAGCCAGCTTGAATAGTTACCTTCATGCGGAATGCCGGAGCCGCGATCCAGTTCCAGAATCCAGCCGGTAATCGCATCAAGGAAATAGCGGTCGTGGGTGACGATCAGGATCGTACCTTTGTAGTCGATCAGGTGCTGTTGCAGCCACGCGATAGTTTCCGCGTCCAAGTGGTTGGTCGGTTCGTCGAGTAGCAGCATATCAGGTGCATCCAGCAGCAGCTGGCAAAGTGCTACACGGCGCTTTTCACCGCCTGAAAGTGTGGTCACATCGGCATCGTCCGGTGGGCAGCGCAGCGCCTCCATGCTGATGTCGATCTGTGCGTCAAGATCCCAGAGATTCTGGCTGTCGATCTCGTCTTGTAGTTGCGCCATCTCATCCGCAGTTTCTTCGGAATAGTTCATGGCGACTTCGTTATAGCGATCCAAGATCGCCTTCTTGTCAGCCACACCAAGCATGACGTTTTCACGCACAGTCAGGTTCGGATCAAGTTCGGGTTCTTGCGGCAGATAACCGACGCGCGCGCCTTCGGCCGCCCAAGCCTCGCCTGTGAAATCCTTGTCCTGACCGGCCATGATGCGCATCAGGGTCGATTTACCGGTGCCGTTCACACCGACGACGCCGATCTTGACGCCAGGCAGAAAGTTCAGACGGATGTTCTCAAAAACCTTTTTCCCGCCGGGATAGGTTTTGGACACGCCGTCCATGAAATAGACGAATTGATTGGCAGCCATGAGGGACGCTCCGCTTGGATAGGGTTTTGCCCTAGATAGCGATGCGATGGGGTAGGGGCAATCGCTGTGCGCGGTTAAAATTTCATGTGCAAGGCGGCTTTTCTTGCGCAATCCCGGCGTTCCGTTGTTACTTGCAATGCCGTTGACCGGTCTGCAGCCTGATGGCACGATGTAATGGTGTCTAGGACCCAAATCTTGAAGCTTCAGCATATAGCTTAATTACGCCACCCATTTGGCGGGTCATGTCATTCGCGCCGTAGAATACTGCTTCCAACTGTTCGTGATCCAGGACATCACCGGACAGTTGTGCATCGATCGGCTGCCGCAGATCGCGCCAAACTGATCGCACTGACGACAGGCTTGCATCGATCTGGTGAGTGCTGGGGAGGGCCTGGATACCGAGGTTCGGCATGCCGGATGATAACGCACCGATTGAGCTATTGAATGCCATGCGGGCAGCCCATAGCGCTTCTATGGGGCCGTCTGTTTCGATGCCAGCGCTGGTGAGGCAGGCATTTTTTGCAATCTCTTGCGCCAAGAACTGCTGCCGTTCGGCAATATCAATCAGTAATGCATCGGCCAGCCGTGTTTCCGCAGGATTGAAGTACTGCGCAGCGACCGTCGATACCAATTGATGGGCAACTTGCAGAAGTTCTGAACTTTGCGCGTTGAGCCGCCGAACATCATCATGTGTGCTGTCACCCTGCGCGATCGACAGGGCGTTGATCTGCATCGGTGCCCAGACCTCATTGAATTGGCCGATGGCCGCCAAAGTCATGCGGCGTTCTTCGGCCCCGAAAATACCAAGGGCGGTGTCGCCGAATTCCAGCGCGTTTGTTATAGCGCTCATTTCTGAAATCGTAGCATTCAGCGCGGCAAGAGTGTCGCGCTTTGCGATCCCGGTTTGCACAAAGCATGCGTCGGAAACAACGCGTTGGCTCAGCATCCGCAGTTTGCCCGACAGATCAATGCGCCGGTTCGTGTCGGTTTCTTTGGTGAATTCCGCGAATGAAATGCGCAGCGTTCCATTTTCATAGGTCGCAGTTGTTTGCGCGTGTGCAGGCAGGCTGCATGCGATGGCCGCAGACACACCCCACAGGCGGACATAGGTTGCAATTTCGGTAAGACAGGAGCCAACAAAACGGACCATGAGATTTTCTTCCCTCGAGAGCAGGGCGCAGAAACCCTGGCGATTAACTTGCAAGCAAGCGCGGAAGAAAAGCCCCACTTGCCGTACTCATCAAATCAGCGGCAAAATACACAAACCGCCTTATTCTATGGTTAACGCTAGCTGTATTTGGCTGTTGCGTCCAAGATTCGTATGCATGAAAGGGCGTTATTGCTGGAAACGGTGTGTTGCGCAGTCCAAAATGAACGCGCCAAGTAGAAAAGGCCCCGCCAATGCGGGGCCTTCCTGTTTAGGCTCATTCGATGTCTTTACTGCGGAATTTCAGCAGTGATGCCTTCCACGTAAAAGTTCATACCTGCCAAAGTGCCATCGTCAGCGATTTCACCATCGGCCAGCCATACAGACCCGTCCTGGCGGTTAATCGGGCCGGTGAAGGCGTGATATTCACCGGTGCGCAGGCGCTCGATCAGGGCCTCGGCAGAAGCTTTGATGTCGGCAGGCACCGCGTCGGTGATTTCACCGATGCCGACCATGCCCGGGCCAATGCCGTCCCATGTGTCCATGCTTTCCCATGTGCCATCAATCACGGCTTGCGTGCGGGCGATGTAGTAAGGTGCCCAGTCGTCGATGATGGATGATACACGTGGGAAGGGTGCGAATTCCGCCATATCGGATGCCTGACCAAAGGTCACAACATTGCCAGCGGCCTGTGCTGCGGCCTGTGGTGCCGTCGAATCTGTGTGCTGCAGGATCACGTCAGCGCCTTGTTCGATCAGCACATTCGCAGCTTCGGCTTCTTTTGCAGGGTCAAACCAGGTGTAAGCCCAGATGATGCGGAATTCGACATCAGGGTTCACTTCCTGCGCGTGCAGGTAGGCTGCATTGATGCCGCGAATGACTTCTGGGATCGGGTAGGACGCGATGTAGCCGATGATGTTGCTCTCGGTCATCTGGCCCGCAATGTGGCCCTGTACCGCGCGGCCCTCGTAGAAACGTGCCGAATAAGTTGAGACGTTATCAGCGCGCTTATAGCCTGTGGCGTGCTCGAACTTCACGTCAGGAAATTGGGCTGCGACGTTGATCGTTGCATCCATATAGCCGAAGGATGTGGTAAAAATCAGGTCAGCACCCTGTAGCGCCATCTGTGTCATCACACGCTCTGCGTCAGGGCCTTCTGGCACGCTTTCCACAAAGACGGTTTCAACCGCGTCGCCGAAATGTTCTTCCACAGCCAGACGGCCTTTGTTGTGCTCATATGTCCAGCCGCCGTCGCCGATCGGCCCGACGTAGACAAAGCCAACGGTCGTGGTGTCTTGGGCGATGGCCCCTGTTGCAAGACCAAGTGCGAGCGCAGCACTGGCCAGTAGTGTTTTCGTTGTCATGTTTTTCCCCTTGGTGGTCTTGTTGTCGCCTCAACGTGAGGCATGGAAAGATTGGCCCAGTGACCCGGGCGCACGTCCAGCCCGCATAATAACCAGAACCGCGATAGTGGCTAGATAGGGCGCCATAGAAAGATACTCGACCGCAATGGCCGCGCCCGCTGCTTGCAGGTTAAGCTGCAACACGGTGACGCCGCCGAACAAATAGGCACCCAGCAAAAGCCGCCCCGGACGCCAGCTTGCAAAGACGACGATGGCCAGTGCGATCCAGCCCGCACCGGCGGTCATGCCTTCGGTCCATTGCGGCACGCGCACAAGGCTGAGGTAGGCGCCACCCAAGCCTGCACAGGCCCCGCCGAACATGATCGCCAGCATCCGCACCCGCACAACGTGATAGCCCAGCGCATGGGCCGCTTCGTGGTTCTCACCGACCGCGCGCAGAATCAGCCCTGCACGTGAATAGCGTAAGAACCCCCAGACAGCGGCAACCAGCGCGAGGCCCACATAGACCATGGGATCATGCTGAAAAATAATCGGTCCTATCACCGGAATATCGCCGAGGACCGGGATATGCCAATCCGGAAAGGCGGGCGCCTTGATCCCGATATAACCCTGTCCCATCAAGGCCGACAGCCCCAGCCCGAAGAGCGTCAGTGCCAAACCTGTGGCCACTTGATTGGACAGCAAGAACTGCGTCAGAAAGCCAAAGATCAGTGAAATGAGCGCACCGCCAAGGGCGGCACCCGCAAACCCCATCCACGGTGAATTGGTCCCGACCGCCACGACAAAGCCGCAGACAGCCCCGGTGATCATCATCCCCTCGACACCAAGGTTCAGAACGCCGGCACGTTCGACCACCAGCTCGCCAATCGCGGCGAGCATGATCGGCGTTGCGGCGACCATGAGAGAGGCCAGCAAGAGGACGGGGTTTATCGAAGAGAGGTCCATCAGTGCGCCTTTCTTGCCAAGGTGATCCGGTAGTTGGTCAACACATCCACCGCGAGCAGGAAGAACAACAACATGCCTTGCAGAATCTGGATCGCGGCAATCGGCAGGCCAAGGTTCGACTGGGCGATTTCGCCGCCGATATAGGTCAGTGCCAACAGACCGCCTGCCAGCAAAATGCCGACAGGATGCAGACGCCCCAGAAACGCCACGATAATTGCGGTAAACCCGTAGCCCACGTTAAAGTCGATACTGACCTGCCCGGCAGGTCCCGCAACCTCGAATAATCCGGCAAGCCCCGCCAAAGTGCCTGAAATCCCCATGCAGATCAGGATCAGCCTGCCCGGGTTCACCCCCGCGAAACGCGCGGCGCGCGGGCTTTGCCCCGAGAGGCGCACGTTGAACCCGAAGATATGTCGTGACAGGGCGATATAGGCAAAAATCACCGCGATCAGGGCCGTAACGACCCCCCAGTGCATGCCCGCCGATTGATTGATCCAGCTTGTGGCGGATGGATATTGCGCAAGGTTCCGGCTGCCCGGAAAGCCCATACCTTCGGGGTTGCGCAACGCACCCAGTGCCATCGAGGCCAGCAGTTGCTCGGCCACGTAAACGAGCATGAGCGACACAAGAATTTCGTTAGTGCCGAATTTGACCCGCAGCAATCCGGGGATCATCGCCCACAACAGCCCGCCCAATGCGCCCGCGACAACCATCAATGGCAGGATGATGAAACTCTCCATCGGATAGAGGGCGAGGCCCACAGCGGCCCCACAAATCGCACCAACAATATACTGCCCCTCGGCCCCGATGTTCCAAATTCCTGCACGAAAGCCAAAGGACAAGCCAATCGCGATCAGCACCAAAGGCGCGCCCTTAATCAAAAGCTGCGGGCGATAGAACCATGCAAACTCTGAAAACAGCGGATCAAAGAAGATGGTACGGATCGTCACCAGCGGGTCTTGGCCAAGGGCCGCGAACAAGACGCCACCAAAGAACATGGTTAAAAGCACCGCGACAATCGGGGTGGCAAAGGTCCACCTTTTTGAGGGCTGCGGGCGCTTTTCCAGCTTAATCATGCGCAGCCCCCTGATTTTCCATGTCCAATCAAACTTCCGCCGGAGGCATCCTTACGCATCAACATGCGCTACCTCCATATCATGGGCACCACCCAGCATCAGACCAATCTCTTCCACTGTCAGCCCCGCTGCGGATCGCGGCGCTGAAAGCCGCCCTTCGTTCAGCGCAGCAAAGCGGTCGGAAATCTCCATCAACTCGTCCAAATCCTGACTGATCACAATCACGGCCGCACCTTTGGCCGCCAGATCAAGCAGTGCCTGCCGGATTGCGGCGGCAGCAGAGGCATCAACACCCCATGTTGGCTGGTTCACGACCAGCACCTCGGGGGCTTGCATGATCTCGCGACCGATTACGAATTTCTGCAGGTTGCCCCCGGACAATGACCGCGCCGCATTTTGCGGCCCCGGCGTGCGCACGTCAAAAGCGGCAATCACCCCTTCGGCGAATTTCCGTGCTTTGGCCCAATGCAGGAACCCGTTTGTCGTCAGTTTCTCGCGCGTCATGGCTGTCAGGATCGCGTTTTCCGTGAGGCTCATATCAGGTGCCGCGGCATGGCCCATCCGTTCCTCGGGGGCTGCCAGAATGCCGATCTTGCGCCGCGCATTGGGTGCAAGGTTACCGATTGGCTGGCCCTTATAGCGGATCATTGCCTTTGCTGTCTTCATTTCACCCGATAGGGCCGCGACCAGCTCATCCTGCCCATTGCCTGCAACGCCACCAATCCCCAGCACTTCGCCCTTGCGCACCTCCAGGACGATATCCCGCAAAGGGGTGCCAAAACGATGCGGTGCTTTCGCGCTCAGGTTCTTGAGTGCCAGAACGGTTTCACCTGCAGGCTTGTCTTCTTTGTGCGGCACATGCAGCGTGCTGCCCACCATCAGTTCCGCCATATCCCGTGCCGAGGTCGTGCGTGGATCACAGGTGCCGACGACCTGCCCCAGCCGCAGGACCGTGGCATTGTCACAAAGTGCGCGGATTTCCTCGAGTTTATGCGAGATATAGAGAATCGCCGTGCCTTCGCGGCTGAGCTTGCGCAGCGTTTCGAAAAGGATCGCCACTTCTTGCGGGGTAAGGACCGATGTCGGCTCATCCATGATCAAAAGCTTGGGGTCCTGCAACAGGCAGCGAATAATCTCGACCCTTTGGCGCTCGCCTGCCGACAGCTCACCTACGATCCGGTCCGGATCAAGCGGCAGACCGTATTGATCCGATACCTGCCGGACCTGTGCTGCAATCTCGGCCTGGGGGGGCGGGTTTTCCATGCCGAGCGCGATGTTCTCGGCCACGTTCATCGCATCAAAAAGCGAGAAATGCTGGAACACCATCGCAACGCCTGCTGCGCGGGCGGCGCGTGGTTCGGAGGGCGGGAAGGGTTCGCCCTCCAATGTCATCGTCCCGCTGTCAGGTTTGACCAATCCGTAGATGGTTTTGACCAGTGTCGATTTGCCGGCCCCGTTCTCACCCAAGAGCGCATGGACTTCGCCGCGTGCGATATCAAATGAGACGTCTTTGTTCGCGACGACACCGGGATAGGCTTTGGTCAGCCCCCATAAGCGCAACAGCGGTTCCGTCATGCAGTGCGCTCCCTTGTCTGGCGTGCCTGAGGGCTAATCATCGCAGTTGCGACGCCAAGTGCAATCGCCGCAGGGTGTTTTCCAAGCGCGGGATCCCCGATCGGACACGCGATGCGCGAGATTTGGGCGGGCGCATGCCCCAATGCCGCGAGGCGCGACCTGAATCGCGCCCATTTCGTCGCCGATCCGATCAATCCTGCACTGTAAAAGTCATGGTTCAGCAGTGCGTGGCAGAGGGCGAGGTCCATTTCATGGCTATAGGTGAGAATCAGGTGATCGGCGTCGGTGGGGGCATGTTTGACAATCAGGGCAGGGTCTTTGGCGACAAGAGTTGTCACATCGGTCTCCGGAAAGCGTTCGGGGCCTGTATCCACCCAAGTGATCTCAAAATCCGGCAAAGGTGCCATCACGTTGACCAAAGCGCGCCCGACGTGACCTGCGCCGTAAAGCCAGAGCGGACGGGCAGGGGGGGTGGTCATCGCCTCCGCCTCTTCCCACGAGAGGCTGACCGAGCCACCGCAGCACTGGCCGAGTGCGGGGCCAAGCGGTACTGTTGCGCTATGGCTTTGCCGTCCATCGCGCAGCATCCTGCGTGCTTCGGCCATTGCCTCCCATTCCAGCGTGCCGCCCCCGATGGTCCCTTCGCTGCGGTCCGCCCAAACCAGCATTTGTGTCCCCGCCTCACGCGGCACGGACCCCGCGGTTTTCGTCACCGTGATGCGAATTGCCGTCATGCGCGCGCCCTTTTCACAGCGCGCAAGACCTCTTCTGCGGTCGCGGGGGCCTGCAGGTCGGGGTAGGCGTTGCCACAGGCGGCCACCGCATCGGACAACGCGAGAAACGCTGAAGTACCCAGCATGAAAGGTGGCTCACCCACAGCTTTGGAGCGATAAATGGTCTGGGCGGGGTTCGGTTGATCCCAAAGAGCCACGTTGAACACATCGGGCCGGTCCGAACAGGCAGGTATTTTATAGGTCGCAGGCGCATGGGTGCGCAGACGCCCCTTGTCGTCCCAGACCAGCTCTTCGGTGGTCAGCCACCCGGCACCTTGGACATAGCCGCCTTCGACCTGCCCGATATCGAGCGCGGGGTTCAGCGATGCGCCCGCATCATGCAAGATATCAGTGCGCAGAATACGGTTTTCCCCTGTCAGCGTGTCGATCACGACTTCGGTCACCGCAGCGCCTTGGGCAAAATAGAAGAACGGCGTACCGGTGCCCTTGATGCGGTCCCATGCCAGATCAGGTGTTTTGTAAAACCCTGTGGCGGAGAGGCTCACGCGGTTAAGATAGGCGGTTTGTGCCGCCTCAGCGAAACTCATTTGAGCGGCACCGACAAAGACGCGGCCATTCTCAAAGCGCACGTTGTCTGCGTGCGTTTGGTGCAGTTCCGCCAGACAGGCCGCAATCCGGTCACGAATGATATCGCAGGCATTGGCCACCGCCATCCCGTTCAAATCTGTGCCTGATGATGCCGCCGTCGCCGAGGTGTTGGGCACCTTGCCGGTATCCGTGGCGGTGATCTTGATTGCCGAGACGTCTATGCCAAAGCGGTGGGCGGCGACCTGCGCCACCTTCTGAAACAGCCCTTGGCCCATTTCCGTCCCGCCGTGGTTCATATGGACCGAGCCATCCTGGTAAACATGCACCAGCGCGCCCGCCTGGTTAAGGTGGGTCAGCGTGAAGGAAATACCGAATTTCACGGGGCTGAAGGCGATCCCTTTTTTCAGCACCTTCTGGCCCGCGTTCCAGTCAGCGATGGCGGCACGGCGGGCGTGATAGTTGGAGGACGCCAGCAGCGCCTCGGTCATCTCGTGCAGGATGAAGTCCTTGACGGGCATATGATACGGCGTCGTCTGAACGGCGGGTTTGGGCGAATGCTCCGCGCCAAATCGTTTGCCGGTTCCCGGCCCTTCGGCCTGCATTCCCGCATAGTAATTGCGCTGACGCACCACGACAGGATCAAGGCTCAGCTCGGCGGCAATATGGTCCATGACCCGCTCGATCCCCAAAACCCCCTGCGGGCCGCCAAAGCCGCGAAAGGCGGTGGCGGACTGTGTATTGGTCTTGAACCTGTGCGAAGTGATCCGCGCGGCGGGCAGGTGATAGGCGTTGTCGGAGTGCAGCATCGCGCGGTCGGCCACGGGGAGTGACAGATCAAGCGCCCAACCGCAGCGCGTCATCTGGGTGAAATCAACGCCTGTGAGGCGCCCCTCACCATCAAAGCCTGCGTCATAGGTGATCCTGAAATCATGCCGCTTGCCCGTGATCATCATGTCATCGTCACGGTCATAGCGCATTTTGCAAGGCTTGCCGGTCAGCCGCGCGGCCACGGCGCAACCCACCGCGAGCGCGTTGCCCTGGCTCTCTTTGCCGCCGAACCCGCCCCCCATGCGGCGTACTTCACAGCGCACAGCATGCATCGGAACGCCCAGTGCCTCAGCCACTTTGTGCTGGATTTCCGTGGGGTGCTGGGTCGAACTCTGCACGACCATGTCCCCGCCTTCCTGCGGCAGGGCCAAGGCGGCCTGACCTTCAAGGTAGAAGTGTTCCTGCCCGCCCATGTTGATGGTGCCCGTGATGCGATGTGGCGCGGTACTCAGGGCGCTTTCCACATCACCTTTGGTCCAGATGCGGGGGCCGTCTTCAAAGCGGCTATCGGCGGCGATCGCATCGTCGATTGTAAGTATTGGCGTTTCTTCGGCGTAGTCGATCGTCGCGAACCGCGCAGCCTTGCGCGCCGCCAGATGCGAGTGTGCGACCACCATAAAGAGGGGTTGTCCATAATAATGCACACGCCCTGTTGCCAGCAGCGGCTCGTCATGTGCCGATGGCGACACATCATTGGCAAAGGGCAGGTCATCTGCCGTCAGCACAGCGACAACACCGGCGGCGCTCTTCACCTTTTCAAGGTTCATCGCGCGAACGGTGCCGCAGGCGATCTCGGCCATGCCAAAAGCCAGATGCAGCGTGCCGGCCGGTGTCGGGATATCGTCGATGTAACGCGCAGCCCCTGTCACATGCAGGGTCGCGGCATCATGGGGGAGGGGGTTGGCAACGCTCATGCTTTCACCTCCAAAACAGAGGTGGCCTGACCGCTGAGGTCCGCAAAATAGCGCTGCAACAGGTTCTGCGCGACCTTCAGGCGGTAGTCTGCGCTGGCGCGCATGTCGGACATGGGTGTGTAATCCTGCGCGAAGAGGCCAGCGGCATCTGCGATTGTCGCATACGTCCACGGCTGGCCGATGAGCGCCGCCTCAACCCGATGCGCGCGGTGCGGGGTACCCGCCATGCCGCCAAAGGCGATGCGTGCATCGCTGACAACGCCGTCCACAACAGTGACATTGAAGCAGCCGCAAACCGCTGAAATATCCTGATCGAAGCGTTTCGAGATTTTATAGCAGCGCAGCGCGGGTGCGTTCTTGGGCAGCGTCACGCCAGTCACCAGCTCGCCCGGGGCTCGGTCCTGTTTGCCGTAGGCGATAAAGAAATCCTCGATTGGCAAATCACGCGTCTTGGTGCCATGGCGCAGGTGCAAGGTGGCGCCAAGTGCGATGAGTGCGGGTGGATTGTCGCCGATGGGCGAGCCGTTCGCGATATTCCCGCCGATGGTCGCCGCATTACGGACCTGCTCAGAGCCATAACGCCGGATCATTTCGGCATAAGAAGGGTGCGCCTCGCGGATGACTGCCAAGGCTTCTGTCATTGTGACAGCGGCCCCGAAGTGGATGGTGTCTTGTGTTTCGGTGATCTCGCGCAGCGATGCGCAGCGGTTCAGGAAAGCGACTTTGGGCAGGTCCCGCAGCTGCTTGGTGACCCAGAGGCCAACATCCGTCGCACCCGCAATCAGCGTCGCGTCAGGGTTGGAGGCGTACCAGTCGGCCAACGCATCCAAGGTTTCCGGCGCGTATGGGACGCCATCAACAGCGGGGGTCTCATCCTTGATCCATGCGGGCACCTGCACGGTTTCTGCCGCCTGCGCTGCCCGAACGATTGGCGCATAGCCGGTGCAGCGGCACAGGTTACCAGCCAGCACATCGTCATGATCGGTGCGCCCTTGCAGGTGCCCAGTTGCCATCGCGGCAATAAACCCCGGTGTACAAAACCCGCATTGCGATCCGTGATGCTCGATCATCGCCTGTTGGACAGGGTGCAGTGTGCCATCCGGCGCGCTGATTCCTTCAACAGTGCGCACGGCTTTGCCATGCAATTGCGGCAAGAACAGAATACATGCATTCAGCGCTTTCGCGCCGCCTGCGTCCGTGACCATGACGGTGCAGGCCCCGCAGTCGCCTTCGTTGCAGCCTTCCTTGGTGCCGCAAAGACCCTGATCCTCGCGCAGCCATTCGAGCAGGGTGCGGGTCGGCTCCGCTTCCACCTGCACGGTTTCCCCGTTGAGAAGAAACGTGACGTTCATGATTTAAACCTGTCGCCTTACCGAAGTCAGTGAGGGCACTCAGGTGTCGATGCGACGTAGACACCTGCCTCATTGCCGAACCCCATCAAAGCGGGGTGTAGGCGGTTTGGCAAGAATTAATGTTGGTCTGCCGCGCGCAAATAGGGCAATTGCCTTTTGTTTGAGCAGGGCAAAGCGGACTATGCGTCCGCCACGATCCTCGCGACATAGCGCTCCAGATTATCGACCCCACCCTGCCAGCCCTGTTGTACCTCTGCCAGCGTTTCGGGGCCTGTAAAGGACGATACGGCCACTGTTATGCCAAGTGCGGTCCCTTCGGCTGTGGCGTCCAGATGATAGGTCACGAGGCTGGTGCAGGCAGCGGTGCCGCCGAAAATCAGGGTCTCGGTAAAGACAGCACGAGCAGGTTTTGACAGGTCATACCACCTTGTATCCACAACAAATTCGGGCGCATCCGCCGGACCGAACCGATGGCGGTCCATGCCGCCGACACGCAGATCTGCAATGTCCGTGACCAGTCTTGTCTGGGGATCTGGCCCATTCCATTGTTCGCGCGTCTTTGGGTCAGTCAGAACATCCCAGAGCCGCCCGGGCGCAAGTGGCAATGTGCGGTGCATGTCAAATGATTTTGTCTCAAGTGGCATTCAATTATCCTTTTCTTCTGCGGCGATCTTATGGGCCAGTGCATCGAGGTTGTTCATACGGTTCTCCCAAATCTCGCGTTGCCACGCGAGCCAGCCCTGTGCCGCTATCAGCGGAGCCGCCTCGATGTGGCAGGTGCGCACACGACCCTTTTTGATGGACCGGACGATTCCGGTGTCTTCGAGCACCTTGAGATGCCGCATGAATGTGGGCAGCGCCATTTTGTGCGGTGCGTGCAATTCGCTCACACTGGCAGGGCCGGAAGCCAGCCGTTCAATGACAGCGCGGCGGGTTGGATCGGCCATCGCGCCGAAGAAGGAATCAAGTTGCTTCGTCATGTGGGTGAGATTTTACCGGCAAGCACGGATTGTCAATAAAGTTAGTCTATTAGCTAAGTAATGAGCCAAGATGCGCTTCCGCGCTTGCAGCGCCGCGGGCTTTCGCTACCTTGCGTCTATGACCTCTGATCCCCGATTCATCCACCTGCGCGTCCACACTGAATATTCACTGTTGGAGGGTGCGATCCCGACCAAAAAACTGCCTGACATGATCGCGGCGATGGGAATGCCTGCTGTTGCAGTGACGGATAGCAATAACATGTTCTGCGCGCTGGAATTTTCCGAAGGGGCATCCAAGGCAGGGGTGCAGCCGATCATCGGTTGTCAGCTGGATGTGACGTATCTTGCCGCAGAACCGGGCAAACGGCCTGAACTTCCCGCACCGATCGTGCTGCTGGCGCAATCCGAAGCGGGCTATATGAACCTGATGAAGCTGAACTCTTGCGCCTATCTGGATGCGCAAGGCCAGTTGCCGCAGGTCACACTTGAAGAACTGGCGCAGTACCACACGGGTCTGATTTGTCTGTCAGGTGGCCCTGATGGGCCGGTGGGCCGTTTGTTGCGCCAAGGCCAGCGCCCCAAGGCCGAGGCCTTTTTGGACAGGCTGGCCGCGATCTATCCCGACCGGCTTTATGTGGAATTGCAGCGCCATCCGGGCGATGGTTTGCCCGAGGCCGAGCGTTTGTCAGAGCGTGGTCATATCGAGATGGCCTATGCCAAGAACCTGCCGCTGGTTGCCACCAATGACGTCTATTTCCCCAAGACCGAACTTTACGAAGCGCATGACGCGCTGATTTGCATCGCTGAAGGTGCCTATGTCGATCAGCAAGAGCCGCGTCGCCGTTTGACACCGCAGCACTATCTGAAATCACCGCAAGAGATGGCGACGCTCTTTGCCGATTTGCCCGAGGCGATTGAAAACACCGTCGAAATTGCCAGGCGCTGTGCCTTCA
>CAYZKE010000031.1:13109-14324 GCA_964478505.1 uncultured Loktanella sp. | reverse complement strand
CCACCTCGCGGATCGCGGCCAGGAGCAGTTGGAACGTCGTCAGCCGCTGTTGCCCGTCCACCACCTGCACCCGTGGCGTCACGCCGATGCGCGAGCCTTCGTCAATCGGTGCAAGGATCAAAGCACCCATGTAGTGCTGAAACTTGCTGTCGCCGTCCAGAACTTCGGCCGCCTTGGCCTCCACATCCTCCCAGAACGGGACCAAACGCTCATCGCCCCACTGATACTTGCGCTGATAGAGCGGCACCATAAAGCGGCGCGCCTCGGACAGAATAACTTCGACGGCGTGATCATCAGCTTGCATGGGCAGTCTTCTTCTTGCGTTTGGGCTTGGGCGTGGTGGCTTTTTCGGCCTTGATGCGGTTCAGCAATTCCGATGCGGGTTCGTCGCTCGGGTCTTGGGCGACGAGTTTGCCGGCGAAGGCCTGTTTCAGGATGGACTGGCGCAGCGCCTTGGAGCGGGCAAGCTGCGTGTCGATCTGCTCTTCCAGCGCATCGAGAGTCGAGAGCTTGGCTTCGAGGCGGCTGACGATCTCCGCTTGCTCGGCGGGAGAGCAATAGGGAAAGGGATACTCTTGAAGTTTGTTGCCATTAATATTCGACTGATTCACTCCATCGGTTTTTACGTTTTTCCCGTGTGCATGCGCGATGATTGAATTGAGGAAAAAAGTGACAAACTTGCCAGATGCGACCGCTTCATTTTGGTTTATCCTGATCAGATAACCTGCAAACAAAGCTGGTCTTTCGCCCAGGTAAATGGATGTTTTGCCGACCAAGTCAGGGCTATTGGTTCTGTTGAACAGCACATCACCAGAAACTAACAGATATTTTTGAATTTCCTCGGCGTCAGAAGTAAAGGCAAGGTCTGCCCAATCAATCTTTCCGCCCTGCAAGTTGCCCATGCGAATGACAGGAACACTTCCTTCCTTCGCAGACTTTGCGGACGTGCCATACTCAACATTCGTCGTGCAAAGCCCAAGTCGCTGCCAAAACCAGCCTTCCGGTAGTTCCGCCAAGGGAATTTCGACGTCGTCCATTGAATTTGAAAAATCACGTGGCCGCTTCGGCTTCGCAGGTTTCTTCCCTTCCTCCCCCGCGTCGCGCCATTTGGTCAGGGCGTCTTGCCAGTTGTCCAGCGCCTGTTTGTAGCGGGCGTCGCGCTCTGCCTGGATGCGGGCTAGCAGGGTTTCGGGGTCTTCGAGTTTGTCGGGGTTG
>CAYZKE010000031.1:8644-13099 GCA_964478505.1 uncultured Loktanella sp. | reverse complement strand
GGCCGCGCGCCAGTCGGCGGTGAGGTGGCCTTCGAAGGCATGTTTGAGCAGCGATTGCCGATACAGTCCCGCCCGCGCCCGCGCCGCCCGCAAACTCTCCTCCCCCTTGTCCAGCTCCGAAAAAAGGCTCTCGATCTTGTCCACCAACTGATCTTGAGTTCTGCGATTTGGAAACTTGATCCTGTGGTCCAGAATATGGGGCTTTGCGATGCCGGGGATATCCCCCTTGGCATTCGCGATAATTGCCGTAACACCCTCTTTGATTGCCCAGAAGACAAAATCAATATTGATCAAGTTCGAAGGCTGAAACGCATATATGTCACGTCCGATAGCTGCGCGACTGCCCTTAAACATCGCGCCCACACTGCCTTTTACGGTTATGAAGATCGAATGATCAGGGGCAATACGCTTGGGGTTAGTCGTCCATTTTTCGGCAATTATTTTTCCGTCATGATATTGTTCAGGACCCGTCACATAGACTTCGCCATTGCCTGTTGTGTTGACTTCGGCAGCCGATGGAGACTGACCGCAATGCAAAATGCCTAACTGATCGAGGCTGACGTCCAGCCACTCATTCGCCTCAGTTTGATCCTTCATCTCGCCACCGCTTCATTCATCTCTTCCATCAGCGGCTCCATGTCCTCGCCAAACAGCTGATACATCCGCCCCAGCCCCCCTTGGCCGTCAAACGGGGCCATGTCCAGATCATCGCGGGCAATGTGAAAGCTGGTGGCCAGATGGTCGCGGATCATGCGCAGCCAGTCCATCTGTGCGCCGTCGAATTTGTCGCCCTTGCCCGCGTGCCGTTTAAGAACCCAGTTCTGAAAATTCTTGCGGATACGGTCGCCATGCGGGGTAAGCGTAGCATCAAGCCCCGCGACACGGCGGATGAGGGCGACCAGCGCTTCAAGCTCGCGCTCGGGCGCGTTGCCCTTGAAGTCATCCAGATGCGCATAGGCCCGCCAGACATTCAGCGGCGCCAGACGCGGCGCATCAGCGCGCAGGGCGTCCAGCACCTCGCGGATCATGGCGAATGTGATCTCGGCGCGGCGGGCGGGCTGTGCGAAATAGATCGTCAGCGCTTCAAGCCGGTCGCGGTTGTCGGTCAAGTAGCTTTCAAAATCCGCGCTAAGCGCCTTGGCGTTGTCGTCGGTATCGCCCGCCCATTCCGCGCGGGTGACATGATCAAGGTTGTCATGATCGACAGTCTGTTCCAGATCGCGACGGATCGTGTCGAGCGTGTTGATGAGCTTGCCATTGAGCGATTTAGCCGCTTCTGCCACCCGTGCGCCGTGTGCCTCTTCCTGCGCGGCCTCATCGGGCGCGTCCTGCCCCGTGGAGGTCTGCGCCTGCTCCATCACTCTGTCAGGATCGACCGCATCAAACAGCGTGCGGATCAGGTTGCGCAGGGGCTGACCCGCGACCTCCTCGATCTTGGCGCGTTGGGTTTCGTCAATCTGGCGGTCCAGCCGCGACAGCCGCCCTGCCAGCGATGTGACGCTATCGGTATCCCGCGCGGCCCCCATCATCACGCCCATCGCCAGATCCTTGAGCGGGATCGACGGCTTGGTGTCGAGCGGCTGACTGGCAGTCTTCAGCGATTTGGTGACGCCGATGGCATCGACGATCACATAATGCGTCTTGGCTGAGGCCGAGGGCGTGACCTTCTTCAGATCATCGGCGTCCAGCACGCGGGTGCCACGGCCCTTCATTTGCTCAAAGTAGTTCTTGGATTTCACATCGCGCATGAACAGAAGGCATTCGAGCGGCTTCACATCCGTACCCGTGGCGATCATATCAACCGTGACGGCAATGCGCGGGTAGTAATCGTTGCGGAAAGCCGACAGCACCGATTTCGGGTCGCCCTCGGTCTTGCTGGTGATCTTGCGGCAAAAGTCGTTACCCTCACCAAATTCCTGCCGGACGGTCTGGATGATGTCATCTGCATGGCTGTCCGTCTTGGCGAAGATCAGGGTTTTCGGCGTTTCGGTCCGACCCGGAAAGATGTCGGGCAGCTTGTCGCGGAAGGCGCGGATCACCGTTCTGATCTGGTCGGGGTTCACGATGGAGCGGTCGAGTTTCTTGGCAGAATAGGCTTCATTCTCGTCCTGCTGCTCCCATCGTTTCTTGCGCGTCTTTGTTTCGCGCCGCTCTACAAGCTGCTTTGCCTTCAGCTCCGCGCCCTTCTGGGTCACTTCCGTCTCGATGACATAGATTTCATTGCCGACATTGACGCCATCCGCGACCGCGTCTTCGTGGGTATATTCGCTGACGACATTCTTTTGGAAAAAGCCGTAGGTGCGGTCATCTGGCGTTGCCGTGAGGCCGATGAGGTAAGCATCGAAATACTCGATCACCTGCCGCCAGAGGTTGTAGATCGAGCGATGCGCCTCGTCGATGATGATAAAGTCGAAGTATTCGGGCGGAATCTTGTCATTGTAGACAACCGGAAGCGGCTCACGCTTGCGCTGCCATCTTTCGGCTGGATGCTCGTCTTCTGATCCTTCGGGCAGTTCTTCATCTTTCAGGATCGCATACATGCGCTGAATGGTGGAAATACAAACCTGGCTGTCGCCCGCGATGTGCCGCGATTTGAGCCTTTGGACGTTGTAAAGTTCGGTGAATTTGCGGTTGTCGTCATTGGGCAGGAAGGCCATGAACTCCTGCTCGGCCTGCTCGCCCAGGTTCTTCGTATCGACCAGAAACAGCACGCGCTTTGCATCGGCATGCTTCAGCAGCCGATAGACCTGAGATATAGCCGTGAAGGTCTTGCCAGAGCCTGTCGCCATCTGGATCAGCGCCCGTGGCCGGTCCTGTTTCAGCGAGTCTTCAAGCTGGGTGATTGCGCTGATCTGACAGTCGCGCAAACCATCCACGTTCAAGGCGGGAAGGGTTTGGAGCGCCGCCCTCAAAGACTGCTGCGCCTTCAGCCAGGCCTTTAGAGTTTCGGGTCGATGAACGGCAAAGACTTCCCGCGATCTGGGCTTGGGGTCTTGGCCGTTGGTGAAGCGCGTGATCGTGCCGGTGCTTTCATAGACGAAAGGCAAAGGTTCGGAATTGCTCACCCATTTCAGCTTGGCAGCGGCATAACCGCTGGATTGCTGCTCAACAGTTGTTAGGTTTTGCCCCCAGCTCTCGTGCTTCGCCTCCAGAACGCCAGCGGCCTGCCCATCTACGAACAGAACATAGTCGGCTGGCCCAACGTCCGTTTGATACTCACGCACGGCAACGCCCGATGCAGCGGCGGGATTGAGCTCCGACTTGTTTTGAATCACCCAGCCCGACGCGATCAACTGGCCGTCGATCTCATCTCGCGCAATTTGTTCTGGGTTCTTATTGTCGTCGCTCAATGACTGCCTCTAAAATCTTCTTTTTCTAACACAACCATAAGGAGGAACCCGCAAAAGTGAAAGCAAATGAATACAATCGATTGCCGGATTTTGATCTTTTTTTCAGACGGCTTCCGTTCCACGTCGTTGATCGACACATAGCCCAGATCGGGGTTGAAAAGATATAATTTCTATACCATATGAAGCTATGAAGTTTGAGTATGATCCTGATAAAAGCGCGGCGAACAAGGCTAAGCACGGCATCGACTTCGACGAAGCCCAAGCGTTATGGGACGATCCTTGGCTGCTTGAAGCTCCGGCCCGAACGGATGACGAGCCGCGGTTCATCGCGATCGGAAAGATCGGAGCACGCCACTGGTCAGGAATTTATACGCTACGCAACAATAGAATAAGGATAATCTCGGTCCGCCGAGCACGTAAACAGGAGATTGGATACTATGAAAGCTCTTGATTTGGATAAGAAGTTCGATGCGGGTGAAGATATTACGGACCACGTGGACTGGTCCAAGGCCCGTCGAACGAACACCGAAACCAAGCGCGTGAACGTCGATTTCCCTTCATGGGTCGTCGCGGGTCTCGATCAACAGGCGAAACAGCTTGGCGTTACGCGACAATCGCTGATTAAGCTCTGGATCGCTGAGCGGTTGGATTAGGCCATGATGGGGGCTTTCTGCCCCCGCGCCAATGGCGCTCCCCCGAGGATAGTTTGGGGAAGATGAAGAGCCATTCTCATCAAGCTGAGTTTATGCCGAAGTCAAGTTCGTTACGGGAGGCAGATGATCGCTTTACGTATCAGACACCGCTTTAGTGTCTGCGATCAAAGTCTCGTTATCACAACAAATCCAGTCGGATAGCGCTTTTCTGTCAATATTTTGGTTGGTGGTACCAAGCTTGTCGGCCATTGCAAGAACTGGCGCGAGGCGCTCCATCAAGTTCTTGGTTTTAGAAGGCCTTAGGCTGCCGTCTTTTTTCGCCATTAGAGACTACCCTTCAAAGATGCCAGTCTAGTTGCGAGCGCCGCGCTTAACAAAACGCAGGTGAGGGGATGCACGATCGCGGATCAAATTCCCCGCTGAGCGGCTTTTATCTCACGGTCCATGCGGTC
>CAYZKE010000031.1:3592-8614 GCA_964478505.1 uncultured Loktanella sp. | reverse complement strand
ATTCCGTTACCATTTGTTTAGTCCGTGCATTCAACTCAGTTTTTGAAATTTGGCCAGTGATCCAAAGTTCTGACAGTGCATTGTAGTCAGGCGTTTGCTTGCCTAAGCCCTCCATACGCATACTCCAGTCTGCAGCCGTGACGACTTTGCGCCGCCGCGCAATTTCACCGGGGCTGATCAAGGCATTGATAACGGGCGCATTCATAAGATTATTCCAAATCGACATATCCCTGTTAGGTAGTACTTTTGCCAACATTTTCAATCCTTTTCATAGTTCGCGCAAGTCCACCTCCCCTTAAAAAAATCGGACAAGGGGGAGCCAATGCAATCCTGAATTCCGGTCCAAGGGCAGGTGTTGAACCTCACATGACTTTGGCCTTTGCGTCATAAACTGACCTGATCCCGTGTCCCGCCGCTCGTGGTGCGGCCTGATACGTTGATCTGACTTCAGTTTCCGAAAATCAGGGGCTAATTGAAGGTCATACGGCGGAGCCGCCTGCTCCTGCAAATCTGCCACGTGGCGAACGCGGGTGGGGGCGAGGCAATGCAATTCGACAGGGTTGGTGCGGCCCACAGGCGCAGCCGAGGACCCGGTCCGGTCTGATTGGGTTGCCCGAGGGGGAGGGCCGCGCCCTCACCCTTCTTTTCTTTCGGTCGGATGTGGTTGGTCATTCCTGCCATTGGCAGAGTTGGAGCCAACACCACACCCCGTTTATATTGCGCCAGCATGGGCACCTCTCTGAGCCCGCAGAGATCAATGCTGACTTGAATGCTGCATAAGGTACGCCTAGATCCATGTTCGATTATTTTATTTGGAGCTAGTCGTGCTCAAATCTCCAGAAGACGCTTTCAACTTGCTCGAACGGCTAGGTGCACCAAGACGACTGATAAAACACCTTGAATTGGTTGGGGAAGTCGGCGGGGAAGTCATTGCAAAGCTCGATGACCTTGGGGTTCAGTACGATAAACCCTTCGTTCAAATCGGCATTGCCGTACATGATGCGGGCAAAATCGTTCACCCCAGCGAGCTTGAAAAAGGCGGTAACCTGCATGAGGCAGCAGGCGAAAAGTTACTTATTGAACAGGGAGTTGACGCCCAAATTGCTCGATGCTGCCGCAGCCATGCTCAATACGCCAGCATGAGTGCTTCGTTCGAAGAGCTTATAATCGCGCTTGCTGACACACTGTGGAAAGGTTCACGACAAGCCGATCTGGAGCTACAAGTTATTGACGGCGTCGCAGCCCGGCTGCAAACGGATCGATGGGAATTGTTTCAAGCTCTCGATAGCTGCTTCGAAGAAATCGCCGCTGAAGGAGATGAACGGCTATCTCGAAGCATTTGAGTTACAGTAGCTCTGTCATGATCCCACGCCCTTACGGTCGGCAAGCATCACTTCTTACCTTCATTCGCGCGGTCCTTGCTGGCTTGTTCGAGTCTTTCGTTGCGGGCTATCTCACGTGCGATCCTCGCGCCGGTCCCGGTGTTAGGTCGAGGCGGTGAGCTTGGGTTCGTGTTCGCAGGTCTATTCCCGCCTTTTAGCACTTTTGTAAGCTGCTGTATCTCAGACCCTCGACGCGACTGCCCCGAGCCTAAAAGCGCCTGTCGAGTAGCTGCACCAACAACCGACGCCGCTAGACCAGCGTTTAAGTCACCTGAGAGGGTGCGGACGATAGCAGGTATGAACAACACCAGTGCGAAAGACAAAAAGACGATCATTAGAAATGGGAGTGCCATGCCGATGCTTGTGACGTCGGTGGCGGCGCCCAACTCTGCTTGCAGTAGGTCAACCAGACCAAAGACCACCGAGAACACGCCTGCAATGACAACGGGGTAGATCGACCAACTGACCAACGCCGCCAGCCATCGTTTGAAGTAGTCTTCAGTGACCTTGAACAGCGATAGTGCGATCATGATCGGCGCAAGGCCCATCAACAGCGTAAAGACCATCTTGGCGAGGACCATGGTGAGAGCCGCAACCCCACCCAAAAGCGACAACAAACTAACCATAAATACGCTCATCAATCCGCCAGCTATCCAGTTCAGCTGTGACCCGATTTGGTTGGCGTATGCCACCAAGTCGTTTGTGAGCTGATCAATTCGCCCTGCGAAAAATGCTGAGCCTGTTTCCGTTTCGCCCGTGATTGACCCGATAATCAACCCCGCCACGTTGTCGATACCGCCGCTTATGCCGCTCGACACATAATTGAATTGCACCCAGTTGAAGGCGAACAGCTGGATCAGACCGATCTTAACCAACAAATGGAACAAGTCCGCGCCATTCATGGGTCGGATTTGTAGCGACATGTTGATGAACAGAAAGATGATCGCCAACGTCATCATCAAAAGGATAGCACTACCCATGCCAGATGCGATTGCTGCGAATTGAGATTCCGCGATGGTGTCGAGGCCCTGGTCGGCAGCATCAACGATGAACTGAACCATGCCCATTATTCGACCTCCTCACATTGCGTTGCGACTGAATTGCGCAGCGTTTCAATGTTCGGGAAATATTCCGTCTGCGCCCATGTGTCGTAGTCAGAACGCGGTCCATCATAGAAGCCAAGCTGCTCAAATTCCGAGCTGATTACCGACCATTCCGGCCGCACCACGTCGCAACCACAAGAGCCAGTCTCAATGACGGCGCGGTGACGCATGAGGCTGTAAAGTTTGTCTGCGGCCACGCTGCGCCAAGCATCGTGGAAAGTGGAAAATGTGAGGGCCTCGGGTCGTTCCAGAATGGTACACCCAAACTTGTCCACGCGGGCGCTGCCGTCCGCGTGGACAGGCCCACCAATCATCAAAAATACTGCAACTGCTCTAAGCATCTTTCTTTCCTTCGTTCTGTGATTTTGGGATAGGCGCGGCGGCATACCGCCAGCCAAGAATGGCCGCTTGATTGCCCTGCTCGATCAACACCATCTCAAGCCCCAGCCGGAAGCCGGGCGCACATTGTTGGGCATAGCGTCGCGCGCTTTCACCCAATGCAAAGGCATAGGTTGCGGTGATGTGTTCACTCCGGCCAATCAAAACGCTGACACGCTCCAAGGCATCTGCGGCGGGATCAATGCCCGGTCGCCACACCTGCCAAGGGTTTGACGGCTTGTGTTTAGTGACGAAGGCCATGTGGCTCCTCCGCGTCTGTCTTTCTGTTTACGGCATGTCGATCTGCTTCTCTGCCCTCTGGACGCTCTCCAAGCTGTCCTTGAGCCTCTGTGATAGCTGCGCGAAGGTCTGATCTTCGGCCATCCAGCCGTTCAATGCAGCGACCAATGAAGCCTGCGACCTCACCAGCCCGATCACGCAGAGTTTCAAGCCATCCAGCTCCGCCTTTGTGTCCTGCGCCCATCGCGCCTCGCAGGCTTTCAATTCCTGCCCTGAGGCTTTCGCGGCCTCCGTTAACTGCTCGACGTAATTCAGCAATTCGCGCTCCAACGGTGTCAGACCATCCATCGCTTACGATCCTTCGATCTTGAGACAATCGACCGTTCGGCTGCCCAGACGACATTGCGCTATGCTGACCTGATCCGTGATAGGCACCAGATAGGTCGCTTGTTCCGTCACCACTGGCCTCACGCCCGAATAGCTCTCCTTGGGCTGCAAGATCGTCCAAATCGCCCATACCGACAGGCATGAGCTGATCATCACGCACAGGCTCACGCCCATCATGTACAGCGCTTTCTGGGGGTCTGGCTTCCTGTTCTGATTGCTCTGAATCATGAGGTGCTTCCTCACGCTCAACAGATACGTTTCCATATCGGTCTTGATTATAGCCAGCCCGCTTTCGGCAGTGGTCTGCAAATCGTCCCTGAAGCTCTGCAATTGAGCTTCCATCAAGGCGGCGTTCTCTTGTCGCATCTGTTCCAGGTCCGCGTTCAGCTTCTCGCTCAAGCGTTGTTTCGGCTCTCCAGTCTTCATGGAAAAATTCTCCTTTCAAGCGCCAGCGCTCGTTGGTTTCAGGGTCTTTGACGGTGATGTAATTTTTGCCAGCGCGGGGGACTTCAAAGCCCGCCTCTTTAAGCGCATCGGTCAACGCGGCTCGATCCGTGATCAGACCCTCATATATCTGATCACGGATCCAGCCGTGGAGCGCCTCGCGTCCAGCAGCGCGGTCCGGTGCCTCAGCCACCTTCTTTGTCTCGGCGACACGTTCGACGTCCATCGGATCGGCCCAACCGTGCGTCTTGTTCATCAGGTCGCGCAAGCTGTCGAACGCACGCTCATAACCCGGTGGGGCGATATTCAGGCTGCGCCCGCTGTGTAACTCCATGCGCGGCGTGCAGAAATGCAGCTCAACGCGGTCTTCGTGGGTATGACGCACCCACAGGCAAGAAAACTGGTCGCCATCAAGGCCTGCGAAAGCGACTTCCTCGAAGCGATCAATCACGTCCTGTTGCTGACCTTCGGTCGGGGCGTCTCCTGCGGCGAAACTGATCACACCAGCGCGGTAGCTCCACTGGTGCGGGCATGCGTCGATCAGATCGGCCATGATCTGCGCATCGCCGCGCAAGACCTCGGGCAACGGATCACGGGTGACTTCCTTGGGCTGCCCATCAGCATCGCGGATCAAGTCGCGGTTTTCATCATAGACAAGAACGGTGCGGGCAGTCAGGTAATCGACCGGACCAGCACCGCCACCTTTGCCGTTTGGGAAAAACTTGATGAGCATCACGACACCTCGCGATGTTCATCAATGGCACGCGCCAACTGCCGCTCAATCGCGACGAGAGCGGTGGTGACGCGCAGCGCCTCAATCTGTGACGCATGGCCAGCACGCACCGCCGTGTTTAGCCATCGAGTCACCTGATTGAGATTGCTGCCATAGCGCGACACGGCCAGCACCAAGGCCGGGTCCACGCGCGGTACTTTGCGCCGACGCTTAGGCTCCGCGCCGGTCGCAAGCTGGCGTAGGAACGCTGACATGGATAAGCCGCGATCCTTGGCAGCTTGCCGGATCAGCGCCTTCTCAGCAGAAGAGCAATAAAAGAACACCGCTTCTGGTTTTGCCGCTGCGCCTGCCCCCG
>CAYZKE010000031.1:3108-3548 GCA_964478505.1 uncultured Loktanella sp. | reverse complement strand
CTAGAACTGGGTCGCCTTGCTGATTGTTTTGAATCATGCTCCATCAATGCGAACCTATATTCACGCGGTTGCCCGGATTGCGCGGACCAAAGGGCTATTTAGCGTCTCAGGTAAGGGGCGAGCGTGCGCGGCTTTATGTACTTCATTGCCAATGTCATCTGATGAAGTTGTGGCATCGCACCATTCTTTTTTCTTTTTGGTTTCCTTTAAGTCTATTTTCTTTTCTTGTGGCGGCATGGTGTCGGCACCCTGCTCGCACCCTGGCACCACCATGCTAGCATCCTGCATTTGCACTCTATCGGCCGCTCTCTGCATCTTTGCTTCGGCTTCGACGAGGCCAAGCATCACATCTTCGAACTCACGTGCCAACGAAGCGCCGTGAATTCGAAATTCGTACTCAAGGAAGGGGCGCAGATTTCGAAAATTAACTCCTGCCGTCG
>CAYZKE010000031.1:2621-3098 GCA_964478505.1 uncultured Loktanella sp. | reverse complement strand
AAAAAAGATCGCAATTCATCGACGATTTTTGGCCCGTGTTCACTGCCCGCTTTGAAGCGCTGCGTTCTCGCAAGACAGCCGAGCACAAACTCAGCTATGGACCTACGGCTTATGTCGGCTTGGGGTAGTTCACCAGACAGATACCCCTGCACGTGGCTTTGAACCCGTGATAGATTGTCTGGGCAGTTGATTGATCGAAACCAACCGTCAATCCTTAGTAACTCTCCATCATACTCGTATTCGATGAGTCCCGCGTCACTAAGTCGATCAAGTGCAATTTTGAGATGGTTTATCTCGACCCCAGCCTCTGAAGCGAACAACGAAAGTGGATATCGAAAAAGCCCCGAATAATCCGCTTGGGAGCTGAGGTGCGCTGTGAAGTATACGTTCCGATCAGTGCAACTTTTGAGGTCACGAAATGCGGCAGTATGCAGCAGCGACACATTTAGCATGGCAAATTTCTTGCGGGCCATCAGG
>CAYZKE010000031.1:0-2589 GCA_964478505.1 uncultured Loktanella sp. | reverse complement strand
TGGGCTGAGCAGAAACGATGCAGAACATCGTGCTTAAGGTTGAAAAATGGGCGCGGTTGCTGTATTCTTTGAGTGTAAATCAGACTACGGCAAGGCTCCGCCCCGTGCGGGGTTTTGTCGTTTTATGCCTATGCGGCGTCGCTAGGTGAAACGCGATTTTCTTCGATATACGCGTTCAGATCATGACCAAGATATTTCACTTTCCTGCCCAGCTTCACCCAAGCGGGTCCAAAACGCCGATGACGCCATTGCGCACGCTTCGTTTTCGTTGCGATTAAATCCAACTCGCAATCGCTGTCGTCATATACTCTTTCGTCTTCGAACACTTTCATGGCCTACATTCATCCTCTCTAATCAGGGCTTATTCACTTTAGCTCTGGTTCGATGATGTTTGTTTTTGCCCAAGGTGTCTAAACTGAGAACTGGTTTTCTTTTGATCCTAAAGAGTTATGCAAAGATCACTTTCGATAAAGACCATAGCCGCCAACATGTAGACGTCGTGAAATCGCTCACCATCATTGCAGTGCTTGGCGACTCGGGCGGGCTCAAACGCGTTTCCTTTAAGCCCCAAGTGACGGAACAGTTTTTGAACGCCTAGGGCAAATTCTGACGTTACTTCAAAGGTAATCGGGCACTGTGCGGCGTTACACGGAACATCTGTAAAGAGCTCGTAGCCAAACCTCAGTAGAATAGCCAATCTGTTGGCGCGCTCGTTGGATCGGCTGTTGGCCAAGCCCTTTTGATGCTCATAGAAAAGGATCAGGCGATTAATTTCAGCGATGGTATCGTCATATTGACCACCTAAGAAAGCGTGCTGAGCATGCAGATTGGCTGGATGCGGTAATCCACGAAGGATCTTTATAGCACTCTCCATGTGTTTTTTGGCCTTCTTTAAGCCTTGGAGGGCCTCGGTCTGCCTACCACGATCAATCTCTTTTGATCCTAGTTTAAATCGCGGCCCAAGCCGTTCACACATCAAGACCGCAAGCTTCAGCTTGTGATCTGGCGAAAACTTAACCTGAAATAGCTCTTCAAGGAACGCATCAAGCGCTAGCAGCCTAGACTCATAGTCCTGGTTATAAACCGTGTTCCGGTTACCAGCTCTTGTCTTATCCGGCCACCACGGCTCGATTGGAATTTCCTTTGGACGAGAGAAATCGAAAAGCCGACACTGCTCTGGATATTTGTCTTGAAGGAATTTTTGAATTGACTTTGATCGCTTTGTCTTAAGATGCTTTGGTGACTGCATCGTTCCACCTTTCCATCAATTCCCTACGTTTTTCGAGCAAGTCAGATCGGGCATATGCTCGCTCAACATCTGATCCGACTGTATGCGCAAGGCTCATCTCTGCGACCTCTCGCGACACGCCCGGCTGCTCCGCGGCCCAATCTCGAAAAGTGGACCGAAATCCGTGTACGGTTATGTCTTCAACCTTCATGCGTCGAAGCAACATCAGCATTGCCATGTTGCTCATCGCTCTGTGGCGCTTTTGCCCTTCAAAAACGACTTCTGATCGCAGGGCTTTCAGCGGTTCAATGATCGCAAGCATTTCTGCTGTTAGCGGGACACGATGCTCATGATCTGCCTTCATGCGTTCTGCCGGAACGGTCCACAGCTTGCCTTCGAAATCAAACTCTTCCCAGCGGGCGTGTAGAACCTCACTGGTACGGCTGGCTGTCAAACACGTGAACATCAGCGCCTTTGCGGCCATTGCATCTTTGGTTGCCAGTTCCGCATAGAACGTTGGCACATCCTTCCAGTGCATCGCCTTATGGTGCTGGACTTTCTGTTTGACATGCGGCAGCACGCGCGCATCGCGGATTGTCGTCACGGGGTTCTCGCCATCTCGGAAGCCCTTGGACTTAGCAACATCGAGGACAGCTTTGATCCGCTGCGCGAGCCGCTTGGCTGTTTCATGTTTCTCCGTCCAGACCGGCAGCAGGACTTGCAGCACTTCGGGCTGGCCGACCTCGGACACCGGCAAGCGCCCAATCTTGGGGAAGGCATATTCGGCTAGAGTGTTGATCCACTGCTGTCCGTGTTTGGGGTTCTTCCATGTTGGCAGCCGTTCGATGTGAACTTGTCGCGCGATTTCCTCGAAGCTGGGGATTTCTTGGCGTCCATTGTACCTGGGATTGATGCCCCGTTTCGCCAACCGTCTGTATTCCAAGGCTCGATCACGTGCCTCGTTCAAGGTCACGACATCAGCGCCACCAAGCCCAAAGTCAGTGCGCAGTGGCTTGCCTTCGCGGTTGCGTTGGCCCTTCACTGTGACACGCACAATCCAACGTCGTGCGCCGGATGGATCGACCACGAGGTACAATCCGCTCCCGTCGCCATGGCGACCGGGGCCGAGGGTTCGGACCAAATTCTTCGTCAGTTTTCCGCTTAGTGCCGCCATGAAAATACCACGATTTCTACCACGCAATGAATAGAAACGAGTCTAATCGAAGAGAAACCAAAAACAAGAACGAATGCGTATAAATCAACAAAAACAGCCCCATAAGGGGTTGAATGAGCGCCAACAAAATTGAATGAAAATGGTGGGTGGCGGAGACGAAGGGATTCGAACCCTCGAGACGGTTTCC
>CAYZKE010000030.1:9063-14356 GCA_964478505.1 uncultured Loktanella sp. | reverse complement strand
ACACGCTTTGCATCATCCGCTGGTGGATCACCTCGATCACATTGGCCCCCGCCGCGCCAATAATGCGCGAAATATCCGAAAGCTGGCCTGGTGTGTCGTCAATCTCGAAGGTCAGGCGTGTAATCCGGCCATCGCGCACCAAACCGCGCAGAATAAGTGTCGAGAGCAGCCGCGAATCGATATTGCCGCCACAAACAACAAGCCCCACCTTTTTGCCCGCAAAATCCTTGGCATGCTTTTCGATGACAGCAAGGCCAGCGCCTGCGGCCCCTTCGGCCACGATCTTTTCGTAAGACAGGAGATCGAACACGGCCGCCTCAATCTCGGCCTCAGTCGCGGTTTCCACACGGTCCACATGCGTCTTGATCACAGCAAGGTTCGCCGCAGCCGGTTCCCGCACTGCGATCCCCTCGGCCAGTGTCGCGCCGCCAAAATTGGTGCCCAGGTCATCAAAATGCGCTTTGACTGCATCGAAATTCGCGGCCTGTGCGCCGATCACCTGCACGTCGGGCTTGACTGATTTTGCAGCGATTGCCATGCCCGCAATCAGTCCGCCGCCACCAATCGGCACGACAATCACATCCAGATCAGGTTGCTGTTCAAGCATCTCCAAAGCGACGGTGCCCTGCCCCGCAGCCACGATCGGATCATCAAAGGGATGCACGAAGGTCATCCCTTTTTCAGCCGCCATATCCAGCGTGAACTGCACACTTTCATCAAAACCCTTGCCATGCAGCACGACTTCGGCACCAAAATCCTTGGTCCGTTTGACTTTATTGAAGGGCGTGCCTTCGGGCATCACAATGACAGCAGGGATGCCCAAGCGGCTGGCGTGATAGGCCACGCCTTGCGCATGGTTTCCGGCACTGCATGCGATCACACCTGCGGCGCGCTCCGCATCGCTGAGCGTCAGCAGCTTGGCCAAGGCACCCCGCGCTTTGAACGCGTTGGTGTGTTGGAGGTTCTCCAGCTTGAGATAGAGATCAATGCCCAGATGCAGCGACAGGCGGGCCGCATGGACAGTGGGCGTGCGCATCGTGGCGGGTTTGATCGCCTCATAGGTTTTCGCAATCAGCGCAGGATCAAGGGCCATGGGCCACCTCGTTCAAGAATAATACCCCACAGCCGTACACCGTAAGGTGGATGAAACCCACCCCCCACCATTGGCCGGCACTCTTTGCGCCCTATAGTCGGTGCATGGCCGACCTTCTTACCTTCACAGACAGGGGCATTTATTGTCCAGCGGGCGATTTCTATATCGATCCGTGGCGGCCCGTGGACCGCGCACTGATTACCCACGGCCACAGCGACCACGCGCGCTGGGGGATGAACCGCTATCTGGCCACGACAGGCACAGCCCCTGTCATGCGGCACCGCTTGGGCGATATCACGCTCGAAACCACAGACTACGGTGTTGAGACCCGCATCGGCGGCGCAACCGTCTCTTTCCACCCTGCCGGACATGTGCCTGGTTCAGCGCAGATCAGGGTGGCCGTGAAGGGCGAGGTCTGGGTCGTCTCAGGTGACTACAAGACAGTAGCCGACGGGTTGTCGGAACCTTTCGAACCGGTCAAATGCCACGCGTTCATCACCGAATGCACCTTTGGCCTGCCGATTTTCAAATGGACACCCGAGGATATTTTGACACGCCAGATCAACGACTGGTGGGCGGCCAATGCCGCCGCAGGACGCATATCAATCCTTGGGGCCTATGCATTGGGCAAAGCGCAGCGGTTGCTGACAACCGTCAACCCTGACATCGGCCCGATCCTGACGCACGGCGCAATCGAAAACACCAATGACGTGCTGCGCGCCCAAGGGATCACCCTGCCCGACACCATCCGCGTCAGCGCCGAAACCACCCAAAAAACCCACCCCGGCGCGCTTGTGCTGGCCACGCCCAGTGCGCTTGGCACGTCTTGGGCGCGCAAATTCGGCACGGCCTCCACTGCATTCG
Source organism: uncultured Loktanella sp. (assembly GCA_964478505.1). Classification (GTDB taxonomy): domain Bacteria; phylum Pseudomonadota; class Alphaproteobacteria; order Rhodobacterales; family Rhodobacteraceae; genus Yoonia. The sequence goes on along the minus strand of CAYZKE010000030.1, from coordinate 12,399 downwards.
CCAGCGGCTGGATGGCCCTGCGCGGCGTACGACGCAGACGCGCGGCTGACAGGGGTTTTATCGTCTCTGACCATGCGGATTGGGAGGGACTGAACACCGCGATCAAGGCAACCGGCGCAACCAAGGTTTTCGCCACACACGGCTACACGGGTGCGTTCCAAAAATGGCTGTCCAGCCAAGGTTATGACGCGCATATTGTCAGCACGGATTACCAAGGCGAAGGGTTTGACCAAGCCGACGAGGCCGAAGCATGAAGGATTTCGCCGCCCTCTTCACCCGCATCGACGAAAGCACCAAGACCAGCGTCAAGACCGCCGCACTTGCCGATTATTTCCGCACCGCAACGCCCGAAGACCGCCTCTGGACCATCGCGCTTTTCACAGGCCGACGCCCGAAGCGCACGATCACGGCCACAAGGCTCAGGGAATGGGCGGCAGAGGTCGCGGGCCTGCCTGACTGGTTGTTCGAGGAAAGCTATAGCATCGTGGGCGATCTGGCCGAGACCATCGCGCTGGTGTTGCCACCAGCCACGGCGACGTGCGACCACACCCTCACCCATTGGATCACCTATATCAGAACACTATCGACCCTCGAAGATGACGCACGCAAGACAGGTATTCTGGAGGCGTGGGACAGCCTGCCCCACACCGAAAGGTTCCTCTTCACCAAGCTTCTGACAGGCGGTTTTCGCATCGGGGTCAGCGCAAAACTGATCACCCGCGCGCTGGCACAGGCCACCGGCCAGCCTGAACCTGAGCTGACCCACAAGCTCATGGGTAATTGGACACCGGACACCACCACATGGGACGCGCTGATCGAAGCAGACGATCCGACGGCCGACCTGTCCCGCCCCTACCCTTTCTATCTCGCCTACCAACTCGACGCATTCGATGACCTCGGCCCGCCCGCCAACTGGAATGCGGAACGCAAATGGGATGGTATCCGCGGCCAGCTGATTATCCGTGGCGGCGAACACCACCTGTGGTCGCGCGGTGAAGACCTGATGACCGACCGTTTTCCCGAACTGGCGCAACTGCGCGATTACCTGCCTGATGGCACGGTCATCGACGGTGAGGTGCTGGCCTTCGCTGATGAAAAGCCCCTGTCTTTCAACGCACTGCAAAAACGGATCGGGCGCAAGACGGTGCCAAAGAAACTTCTGGCCGAGGCGCCGGTGATCCTGATGGCCTATGACCTTTTGGAACATCAGGGGGCGGATGTACGCGATCAACCTCTGAAAGACCGCCGCGCGGCATTAGAGGATCTGATCAAGGATGCCCCTGTGACAGCCCCCCTGCGGCTGTCCGCCTCCGTCCGTTTCCAGACATGGGATGATCTGCGCGCCGCACGCGACCAATCCCGCGATCTGGGCGCCGAAGGTCTGATGCTCAAACGCCTAGACAGCCCTTACCTTGCCGGGCGCAAACGGGGCGACTGGTGGAAATGGAAAATTGATCCGCTGACCATCGACGCGGTGATGATCTATGCGCAGGCAGGGCACGGGCGGCGTGCGAACCTTTTCACCGACTACACATTCGCTGTTCGCGACGGCAATGAGCTGGTGCCCTTCACCAAGGCCTATTCCGGCCTGACCGACAAGGAATTCCGCGAAATCACGGCATGGGTGCGCAAGAACACGCTGCAACGCTTTGGCCCTGTGCGCCAAGTGCCCGCCGAACATGTGTTCGAGATCGCCTTTGAGGGCATCCAGGCCAGCCCGCGCCACAAATCCGGCGTGGCCTTGCGTTTTCCGCGCATGCTGCGCTGGCGGCGCGACAAACCGCTGGATGAGGCCAATACGCTGGACGATCTCAAAGAGATGTTAGCCACCTACGGCTGATCGCCCTTAACACTTTTCGCAACAGTGCCTATGTATTCCCCAACACATGAAAAACAGAGGTCAGCCTATGCCATTCCCCCAGCCCGTCTTTGATGCCAACACCAGCGGTGGAAAGGACCTTGGCAACCTGCCCGAATGGGACCTGAGCGATCTGTATCCCGCCACCGACAGCCCCGAACTGGCGCGCGATATGGCATGGCTGGAAAAAGAGTGCGCGGATTTCGCGGCAAGCTATGAAGGCAAACTGGCGACACTGGATGCAGGCGGGCTCTTGGAGGCCGTGCAACGCTACGAACAGATCGACGTGATCGCGGGGCGGATCATGTCCTTTGCCGGCTTGCGCTATTATCAATGCACAACCGACAGCGATCGCGCAAAATTCATGTCGGATTGTCAGGACAAGATGACGACCGCGACGACACCGCTGGTGTTCTACAGTCTGGAATTCAACCGGCTTGATGACGACCACCTTGCCGATCTGCTTTCCGCCAATACGGACCTCGCGCGGTACAAACCTGTCTTTGACCGCATGCGCGCGATGAAGCCGCATCAGCTCTCGGATGAGCTGGAAAAATTCCTGCATGACCAGTCCACAGTCGGGGCTGCAGCGTGGAACCGGCTTTTTGATGAAACCATGGCGGCGCTGGAATTCGTGGTCGATGACGAGGTGCTGAGCCTTGAAGCGACACTGAACCTGCTGACCGAACAGGACCGCGCCAAGCGCGAGGCGGCGACCCATGCGCTGGCGGCGGTCTTCCGCGAAAACATCAAAATCTTTTCGCGCATCCACAATACGCTGGCCAAAGAAAAAGAGATCGAGGATCGCTGGCGCAAGATGCCAACACCGCAGACCGGCCGGCACTTGTCCAACCATGTCGAGGCCGAGGTGGTCGAGGCCCTGCGCAACGCCGTTGTCGCCGCCTACCCGCGTCTGTCGCACCGCTACTACGCGCTCAAAGCCAAATGGCTGGGACTGGACCGGATGCAGGTCTGGGACCGCAACGCGCCGTTGCCAATGGAAAGCGACAAGATCGTCAATTGGGACGAAGCCACGGCGACGGTGATGGACGCCTACGCAGGGTTTGATCCCAAAATGGCCGAAATCGCCAAGCCCTTTTTCACCAAAGGCTGGATCGACGCCGCCGTAAAACCCGGCAAAGCGCCGGGCGCTTTCGCACACCCCACAGTGACACCCGTGCACCCATATGTGATGCTGAACTATCTCGGAAAACCGCGTGACGTGATGACCCTCGCCCATGAGCTTGGGCACGGCGTGCATCAGGTGCTGGCGGCAGAACAGGGTGAGCTTTTGTCCTCAACCCCGCTGACCTTGGCCGAAACGGCGTCCGTCTTTGGTGAAATGCTGACCTTCCAGAAACTGCTGGACGGGGCGAAAACAAAACAAGAGCGCAAGATCCTGCTGGCGGGCAAGGTCGAGGACATGATCAATACGGTCGTGCGCCAGATCGCCTTCTACGATTTCGAGTGCAAACTGC
>CAYZKE010000030.1:0-9053 GCA_964478505.1 uncultured Loktanella sp. | reverse complement strand
CGCCGGCAGGGCGAACTGACGCCCGACGACCTCAACGCGCTGTGGATGAGCGTTCAGGCCGAAAGCCTTGGCCCCGCCTTCACCTTCATGGAGGGCTACGAGACCTTCTGGGCCTACATCCCCCACTTCGTCCACTCGCCCTTCTACGTCTACGCCTATGCGTTCGGCGACGGGTTGGTGAATGCGCTCTATGCGGTCTATGCCGAGGGCGACCCCGATTTCCGCGATAAGTATTTCGACATGCTGCGCGCTGGCGGGTCAAAGCACCACAAGGAATTGCTGGCGCCCTTCGGCCTCGACGCCTCCGACCCGAAGTTCTGGGACAAGGGCCTGTCGATGATCGAAGGTTTCATTGATGAATTGGAGGCGTTAGAGGACTAGGTGCGACGCGGTCTCGGATCAAGTCCGGGACCGCACAGCGGCCTCAATCCAGCTCGGTCCATGGCCACGGCTTTACTTCGCTCGCGGCGGTCTGATAGCGCGCGGCCTTGGCCATCCAGACACCCATCGTTGTGCCCATTTCGGCCAGTTGATCATTCGGCTGACGCTGGTTGACCAACATAATCAGGAACTGCGCCACGGTCATAATCCCGAGCAGTGTGCTGGCCATGCTCATCAGCACGGCAATGATCACCATATGCACCAAGCGCAGCCAGATGTTTTCGTAGTCGTCCACATTTATGTCGGAGCGGTCATCATCATTGGGCATCGTCATCTCCTAAGCGGGCCGTCCACCAGCCGCAAAAACCATATCGATCATCTTCTGTGTTCCGCGTGAAAACTCAAGCGGGCATGGATAGGCGGCACCAGTCTGCACCGACTGGCAGAAATTCTCCACTTGCAGCACATATTGGTTCACCCCCGGCCAGCGCTCGGTCGTGACGGTCTGGCCATCGGTCGTCATCGTCAGAACAGCCGCATCAAAGACATTGGCATTGTAAGGACAGGTCAATTTGAGCACACCCTTGTCGCCGTGAAAGGTGATTTCCTGACGCGGGAACATGCGGATCGACACCATCGCCGCATAGCTGAAGCCTGGAAAATCTGCCGCGACCTGCGCAAAGACATCGACATCATTGTCGAACCGCAGCTTGGCATAGGGAACCGCAAGTGGCTCTTCTCCGGACACAAAACGCGCAGACCCGAAGGTATAGACCCCGATATCACGCAAACCGCCACCACCCGCGGCAGGCTGATTGCGGATATTGCCTGCGTCATCATTAAAGAAACTGAACGCCGCATCCACATGCACCAAGGTGCCAATTGCGCCGCCTTGCACCAGTTCGCGCGCGCGGATGAATTGCGGATGATGCACGATCATATAGGCCTCGGCCGCCAAGACCCCCGCCGCATCCCGCGCGGCAATCAACTGATCAAATTCCGCTTCTGCGAGCGTCATGGGCTTTTCGCATAACACATGCTTGCCCGCTGCCATCGCCTTGAGCGACCATTCCACATGCATGTGATTTGGCAGCGGAATATAGACCGCATCAATCGCCGGATCAGCCAAAAGCGCATCATAGCTGTCATGGATCTGAATGCCCGGCGCAAAGGCATGAAAACCGGCGGCTTTTTCAGGGCTGGATGTGGCAAGGGCTACCAGTTCGGCGCCTTTGGCCGCGTGTATCGCAGGCCCCATGTGTTTTTCAGCAAAGTTCGCGGCACCCAGAATGCCCCAGCGCAATGGTTTCATGTTCGTTTCCCCTTTGGCGCGATGTTAGCGCCACCAAGGACCAAAAGGAAATACGCGCAGAAACGAAAAATCCCCGCCAGCAGCGCTGACGGGGATGATTATTGCGAGAGCGATACGGCTTTAAGCGTCAGCCAACATGCCCTTCTGGCGCGCCAGCTCCTGCATCTTTGCCTGCAGCTTTTCAAATGCACGCACCTCGATCTGGCGGATACGCTCGCGGCTCACGTCATACTGGCTGCTCAGATCTTCAAGTGTCACCGTTTCTTCGGAAAGACGACGCTGCATCAGAATGTCTTTTTCACGGTCATTCAGCACAGACATCGCGTCGGCCAGTAGCTCACGACGGGCATCAAGTTCATCATGCGCTTCATACTCGGCCGCTGTATTCGCGCTCTCATCCTCAAGCCAGTCCTGCCATTGGGCCGCACCTTCACCATCGGCACTCACCGTGGCGTTCAGCGATGCATCCCCGCCCGACAGACGGCGGTTCATGGAAATCACTTCGTCCTCGGTCACACCAAGATCAGTCGCAATCCGCTGCACGTTTTCAGGGCGCAGATCGCCGTCTTCAAGCGCACCAATGCGGTTTTTCGCCTTGCGCAGGTTGAAGAACAGCTTTTTCTGCGCCGAGGTCGTGCCCAGTTTCACCAAAGACCATGACCGCAGGATATATTCCTGAATCGAGGCACGGATCCACCACATGGCATAGGTTGCCAGACGAAAGCCCTTTTCAGGGTCAAAGCGCTTCACCGCCTGCATCAGACCGACATTCGCCTCTGAAATCACCTCGGCCTGCGGCAGACCATAGCCGCGATAGCCCATGGCGATTTTAGCCGCCAGACGCAGGTGCGATGTTACCATCTTATGCGCAGCTTCCGTATCTTCATGGTCAACCCACCTCTTGGCGAGCATATATTCTTCTTCAGGCTCCAGCATCGGAAACTTGCGGATTTCCTGCATATAGCGGTTCAGGCCACCTTCCGGCGTTGGCGCTGGTAGATTCTTGTAGTTACTCACTGTATCTGCCCTCCTATGTATAAAGGCTTAACATGGATATGGGAACGCTAACATTTGGTTTCAAGAGCGGTCATATCCGATTCCATTAAAAAGAATATGAACTAATCAGTTTAGTTTTGCGACCCATGTTTCCGTGCATTCACGCACATGGGATCGATTATTTCAGCCCTGAGAGCCAAGAGCGCGCAAAAGATCGCGCATATCTTGGGGGATTTCCGCCTCAAACTGCAGAAAATCACCCGAAACAGGGTGCTCAAACCCCAACGTTGCCGCAAGCAGCGCCTGACGCGGAAACGCGGCTACAGCCGCAACACCCGCCTCACCAATCGCATTGGGCGACAGTTTGCGCCGCCCGCCATAGACCGGATCACCAATCAACGCGTGCCCGCAATGGGCCATATGCACCCTGATCTGATGGGTGCGCCCCGTTTCCAGCCAGCATTCGATCAAGGCCGCACAAGGCGGCGTGCCCAACGGCTCAACAATACGCGACCGCGTCACGGCATGGCGGCCACCGCTGAAAGACACCGCCTGCCGCTGCCGGTCTGAGCGGTGACGGCCCAGAAACGTCTGGATCTTCAGAATATTGCCCGGCTCGAACGACGTCCCCTTGATCCCGCGCAGGCGCGGATCGTTCTGATCCGGCAGGCCATAGCACACCGCCAGATAGCGGCGCTCGACAGTATGGGCGGCAAACTGGTCGGCCAGATGATGATGTGCGCGGTCCGATTTCGCCGCCACAAGCAACCCTGTGGTTTCTTTGTCGATCCGGTGCACGATACCTGGGCGCTTCATGCCCCCCACACCAGAAAGCGTATCACCGCAGTGATGGATCAGGGCATTGACCAAGGTCCCGCCCAGGGTGCCTGGCGCCGGATGTACAACCATACCGCTGGGTTTATTGACGACAATCAGGTCTTCATCTTCAAAAACAACATCCAGCGCGATGTCTTCCGCGCCGATGTGGCTTTCCTCGGCAACAGCAACAGTGACAGCCACAACCGCCCCTTCCGCAATCCGGAAACGAGGATCACTGATGACAGCGCCGTCCACGGTCACAGCCCCGTCAGCAATCAACTTGGCCAACCGCGACCGGCTGAGTGCAGCATCTTCCGGCACATCACGCCCCAGCGCCTTATCAAGGCGTGGCGGCGGGTTTGGCCCGATTTCAAATGTAATGAGCGTCTCACCCATGATCGTCTCCGGCACTGCATGGGAGGGATGGTACCGCCTCCCCGGCTTGAACGGGGGACCCCTGGTTCCACAAACCAGTGCTCTAACCAACTGAGCTAAGGCGGCAACAGGGGTGATCTAGCGGGATGGGATCACGATTGCAAGTCCCCTAAAACGCAATCTGCCAAGTCTCTTCCACAAGATCGACACCAAAGGAATGGACAGGTTCCGCCCGCGTCCGCGTCAAACCGTTGCGTTTGTAAATGCGGCCAGCCGCGGCATGGCTTTCATGGGTCCAAAGCGTAAGCCCTGCATAGCAAGCATTGCGTGCAAAGCCTAAACATGCATCCAGTAAAGCCTGTGCAACCCCACTGCCACGCGCATCTGCAACCACATAAAACAAACGGAGCTTGGCGGTCTTTGCGTCATTGCGTACGCAAAAGATGCTGCCGAGCCGTCTGTTGCCGCTTTGGGCAATCCAGCCTGCCTCGCAACGGGGATCATGATCAGACAGATATGATTGAACGATGTCGCGCACCAACGGGCCAAAACTGTCGTCAAACCCCTCGACCAGCGTATAATGCGCTGCATGTTCCGCCACCAACCAATCGGCATCAGCGGCATCAAAGGGACGTAGTGTGAACTCCATGCTGCATGATCACCTGCATCCTCTTGCCAATCAAGCCTGGCGCACGGTAGGACAAGAGCCAGCAAGTCAAAGGGACCATCATGGGTATCAACAACGAGCGCGACATCGAAGCGAACATGCAAATCGGACCAACCGATCTGGGCATGGTGCGGATATTCATCGAAGCCGATGGTATCGAAATTCCAATGGATTTTGACCCTGAAGAAGCTGACGAAATCGCCGAAGAGATCAAAGCGGCGGCCATGGCAGCCCGCGCCGTCAAAAAGCGGTAATAAACCCCGGATCGCGCGCGGCCTGCGCGCGCACCGCTGCATGGCGCGCGAATTTCTGCATCATCACTTTACGGCGTGCAGCGGCCAGTCTGGTTTCAGGCCCCATCCGGATGATCTCGGCGTCATAGGCATCAGCAAGAATCAGGCCCGTCTCTTCCGGCAATAGCTCGGTCGGGAAATCGCTGTCGACCGCCCAGAAAAACCGGTCGCACCATTCCAGATATCCTTGCCATTTGTTGTCAGACTGAAAATCAGCGCGGCCGGATTTGCATTCGATAATCCAGATCTCGCCCTTCGGCCCTAACGCCATCACATCAACGCGCAAGCCGGATGTTGGCACCAACTCTTCGACACTCACAAAATCATGACCCCGCAAGGCGCGGCTGACCCCCCGCGCCAAAAGCTGGCCGGGCATCAGGCTCGGACTATAGGACAGGTCGGACATGCCTCTCACCCTGAACAATGGGTGAACATAACGCAAGGAGAAACAGCGCCGATGAAACCCGACTCAGCGGTGCGAACCCGCAAAGCCAGAAAGCGAAACAATCCCGAATGGAAGTGGAGATTGATCAGGCATGACAATTTTAACAATTTATTATCAATACATTAAGTCAGGTTCAGCATCTTGAGAAAGATGAAACCCGTCACATTTATGACTGAAACGGGACACATTGGCCCCAATCGCAGGGGCAAAAGCCTTGCCCACGTCACGTTTTGGACCGCTTTGCGACTTAGAACCTAAGATACCAAAGAGGAGCGTAATGAATGTCACTGTTTGCCAACATCACCTTTTTTGAAGTTTCCATGGCACTTGTCTTCGTGGGTATCGCAGAGCGTTTGTTGCTGGGTTATGCCCCTGCCGAAATGGTCGGCGCCAAAGGCTGGCTGATCCGCGGCGACATCGAAGAATAAGCTGTTCGAGGGGCTTGCCCTTCGTCACACACACCCCTACCTGTTGGGCGACGGGTTCTGCGCCTCTCGTATACCATAGGTACAAATCCAGTGGCCTTAAGCAAATCCGAGGGAGCTGGCTCTGTTCTGACCCTGGTCTGATTACCTGGCGCCCACCTGTACATACAGGTCCTCGGGATTAGTTACCTCTACGGTTGCCGTGGTTCCCGTCACTTCCCACAAAACGAGCTACCTGCCGCGCGATGCGCGCTCTTCAACGCGGATTGGAATAAGCGGTCCGCGATGGTCATCATCGTCGTCGTCATCCGCTTGGCTCATGACCACGATTGCAAACTGAACACTTCCAAAGACTGTTCCGTTGAAAAACCAGAGCAAGAACACCGCCAGATAGCCCACATCAGAGCCAGCAACTAGACTGCCGAGCCCGGCCACATCACGCCAAAGGATCAGCGCCACAAACACCGCCGACAGCACAAAGCCGATTGCGCAGTGGCGCAGATAAAGTCGCATCAGATCAGGTTCATTTTCAGGGCGCATGTGCGGTCCTCCTGCTTGCCAGAATAGACCTAACCACAGCAATGGCAAATCACGATAACTTACCGAATGCCTCCGGCTGGGCCTCGCGGGCCATATGATCAAGGACAGCGTTCACGAATTTCGGTTCTTTGCCATCGGCGGAAAACGCCTCGGCAACGCCGACAAATTCGCTGATCACCACTTTGGGCGGCGTCTGTTTCAGCATCATTTCTGCACCAGCAGCACGGAAGAGCGCGCGCCATGTGGGGTCAATGCGCGCAATCGGCCATTTGGCCACCAGCGCACGATCGGTCATCTGGTCGATCGCGGCCTGATCATCAACGGCCTTTTCCATCAACCCGCGGAATGTATCCACGTGGCCCTCGGCCATCTCGCCGTCCTCATAGACAGCGCCGAGGCGATGATCCTCGAACTCGCGCGTGACCTGATCGACGGTCTGGCCACTGGCCTCCATCTGGAACAGGGCCTGCACAGCATAAAGCCGTGCGGCAGATTTCATTTTGCGGAGCTGGTTGTTCGAAAGGGTCATGTGGTGGTCTTGCTATCCGTATCGCCCGCCATCAGGATGTCGCGGGTGAACCCCACGCCCTTCGCGGCCTTGCCCCACTTACGGGCCAGCGCAATCAGGTGCAAGGCCGCAGCGGCCGCCCCGCCGCCTTTGTTCATTTCAGCAGGATCAGCGCGCACTTCAGCCTGCGCACGATTTTCAACCGTCAGAATGCCGTTACCGATGCACAAACCCTGCAAGCCCAAAAGCTGGATCGCGCGGCTGCTGTCATTGCAAACGGTGTCATAATGCGTCGTCTCGCCCCGGATGACACAGCCAAGGGCGACATAGCCGTCAAAATTGCTCATCCGCTCGGCGATACCGATCGCGGTGGGAATTTCCAGCGCACCGGGCACCTCGACAAGATCCCAGGTTGCACCGGCCTTTTCGATCTCGGCCTTGGCACCGGCGATCTGGTTATCCGAGATATCCTTATAATAAGGCGACGCCACGATCAGAATCTTCACGGGTTTGTCGAATTCCGGCAGGGGCATGATGTAATGGGAAGGTCCGGCCATTATCCGATCTCCGAGATTTTGCGTGTACCGACAATTTCCAACCCGTAGGCGTCCAGCCCCACCACCTTGGGTTTGGGTGAGTTGGTCAGCAATTCGATCTCATGCAAACCCAGCGAGCTGAGGATTTGCGCACCAAGCCCGTACTGGCGCAGCGTTTGCGGCGAGACCTCTTCACCTGTCTCAAGCTTCATATGCACATCACGCAGCAGCACCAGCACACCGCGCCCTTCTTCGGCAATCAGTGACATCGCGTCGCCGAATTCGTTGCGCCGCCCCTTGGGGCCTGCGCCTACAATATCCAGCAATGGATCCATGGCATGCATCCGCACAAGCACAGGCTCGGGTGTAGAGATATTGCCTTTGATCAGGGCGATATGTTCCGCCCCTTGGGTTTCGTCAGTGTAGATGCGCAGTTCCCATTCACCGCCGAATTCCGACTGGATGGTGCTGGTTTCTCGTACACGCACCAGATTGTCGTGGCGACGGCGATAGGCGATCAGATCACTGATCGTGCCGATTTTCAGGTTATGCAACTGTGCAAAGGCAATGAGATCAGGCAGGCGCGCCATCTCGCCGTCTTCCTTCATGATCTCGCAGATCACACCCGAGGGGTTCAGCCCCGCAAGACGGCTGATATCCACGGCGGCCTCGGTATGCCCCGCGCGGACAAGAACGCCGCCGTCGCGGGCCCGCAGAGGAAAGACGTGGCCGGGTGTTGCGATATCGGCAGCGCCCTTTGATGCATCAATCGCCGTCGCCACGGTACGCGCGCGGTCGTGGGCAGAAATACCGGTGCTGACACCCTCACGGGCCTCGATGCTGACGGTAAAGGCAGTTTCATGGCGTGACGAGTTCTGTGACGCCATCAAGGGCAGGCCCAGTGCATCAATCCGCGCACCTGGCAGCGTAAGGCAGATCAGCCCGCGCCCGTGCTTGGCCATAAAGTTGATCGCATCCGGCGTGGCCATCTGCGCAGGGATCACCAGATCACCCTCGTTTTCGCGGTCCTCATGGTCCACAAGAATGAACATCTTGCCGTTGCGCGCATCTTCAATGATGTCTTCGATCTTGCTGATGGCGTCGGACCAATCCCGTTCAACAGGGCCGGGTGTTTCAAATTGCTGGGTCATATCTGTCTCCGCAGGCGTCTTGCCTGAGGCAGATAGCCCAGAGGCAGCACTTTGGAAAGCGTCTATGGGTGCGTTAACGTAAGGTGGATCAAGATCCACCTTACCCGCAAAAGAACTGCTCTGCCTGCAAATAGCCCGCAGTCCGTGCAGCTTCGGCCCATTCACGCTCAAACGCGGTGTCACCCACGATCACAAAACGGTCCGCAGGATGCCCCCCGGCCGTGATCATTGCGCGCATCCGGTCGCGCATTGCGGCCCAGCTGTCACTGAAGGCCGGTGCGGCATGGGCACCGGAAAGACCTGCCAAGGACCCAAGATGGGTCGCGCTGACAGGTTTATGCGCAACACCTGTGCAGGTCGTCCGCACCAAACCAGTCAGCTTTCCAGCGCGGTCCACCGGAAGCGGCTGGCCCTCGCGCAAGACGCGCAAAGCATTGTTCGAAAATAGAAAGCCGATCAGATCATGGCCGGTGCTGGCGCGAATACCGGCATAGGTTTTGTAAGGCAAACCCAACTCGGCCGCGCGCCTCACGCGCAAGCGCACGACCTCAACCGGCAATGTCGGCATCAGGTCTTTGCGCGCCCGCGTCCACACATGGGTCCGC
>CAYZKE010000029.1:3508-14556 GCA_964478505.1 uncultured Loktanella sp. | reverse complement strand
AGCTGAGGGAGCGCGCGATGAACATGCGTCGTTTCTCTTTGATTGCGGTTCCCTACGGGTGGCTGGTCCTTCTCTTTCTTGTGCCCTTCCTGATCGTCTTCAAGATCTCGCTGTCCGATGTGGCCCTTTCTATCCCGCCCTACACACCAACGCTGGAACTGTCCGAAGGCTGGGGCGGCTTTCGTGATTTTCTGTCGCAACTGGATTTCGAGAATTACGAGTTTCTAGCGACGGATGATCTTTACTGGAAAAGCTATCTTTCCAGTTTGCAGATCGCGTTCATCTCGACGACGATCTGTCTGCTGATCGGCTTTCCTATTGCCTATGGCATGGCCAACGCACCCAAGGAATGGCAGCCGACCCTGATGCTTCTGGTGATCCTGCCATTCTGGACCAGCTTTCTGATCCGCGTCTATTCGCTGATCGGCATTCTGAGCCAGGAAGGCATGCTGAACCAATTTCTGATGTGGATCGGTATCATTAACGAACCGCTGACGATCCTGAACACGAACATCGCGGTCTATATCGGGATCGTTTACACCTATGTGCCTTTCATGATTCTGCCGATCTATGCGACGTTGATTAAACTTGACGGATCGCTGCTAGAGGCCGCCGAAGACCTGGGCTGTTCACGGACCGAGGCGTTCTGGCGCATCACCGTGCCCCTGTCCAAGGCGGGTATTATTGCGGGCTGTTTCCTTGTCTTTATCCCCGCGCTGGGCGAATTCGTGATCCCCTCGCTGTTGGGTGGCTCTGACACGCTGATGATCGGCAAGGTGCTCTATGAGGAATTCTTCGCCAACCGCGATTGGCCGGTGGCTGGTGCCGTAGCTGTCATCCTGCTGCTGATCCTGATCATTCCGATCGTGCTCTACCAGCGCAACGAGCAAAAGATGATGGAGGCCGACACATGAGACGGCTGACATGGTTCAACACGACATCGCTGACACTGGGTTTTGCGTTCCTCTATATCCCGATGATCGTGGTGATCATCTACAGCTTCAACGAAAGCCGTCTGGTGACCGTCTGGGGCGGGTTTTCGACCAAGTGGTATGGCGAGTTATTGCGCAACGAATCCTTTCTTGATGCGGCTTGGGTGACGTTCCAGGTCGGCTTCTTCTCATCCATTATCGCTACAATCCTTGGCACGATGGGCGCTTATGTTCTCGTGCGTGGCGGTCGCTTTTACGGGCGCACGCTGTTTTCGGGTATGATGTACGCGCCGCTGGTGATGCCCGAGGTGATCACGGGCCTCTCGCTCTTGCTCTTGTTTATTTCCATCGGCTTGGACCGTGGCATGTTCACCATCATCCTCGCCCACGGGACTTTTGCGATGTGCTATGTCTCGGTGGTGGTCAGTTCGCGTCTGGTCAGCTTTGACCGTTCGGTTGAAGAAGCGGCCCTTGATCTTGGATGCACCCCGTTCGAGGCGTTTCGCCTTGTCACCCTGCCCATCATCGCGCCCGCCGTGATTTCGGGCTGGTTGCTGGCGCTGACCTTGTCCCTTGATGATCTGGTGATTGCATCATTTGTCGCGGGGCCATCGGCGACAACGCTGCCGATCAAGGTGTTCAGTTCGATCCGCTTGGGGGTAAGCCCCGAAATCAACGCGCTCTCCACCATTCTGATCGGGATCGTGACGATAGGCACGATTGCCGCGTCCTTGTCCACCAAACGCTCAGTGATGCGCCGCCAACGCGAAGAACGGATGGCAGAGCAGGCGGGCTGAACCCTGTGCCGGATGGCGTCAGGGCCGGAAATTAGAGGATGAAATCACCCGCATCTATGCCTGTGGTGTCTTCAAGTGTAATACCCATATCGGCAATGCCGTCGCCATTCTGGTCGACAAAGATGATTGTGTCGCCACTCGACACCGTCGCCCAAATTTCGCCGACCGTACTTGTTGGTGCGCCACCTGCGTTGAAGGTAAACGCCTGATCACCGCCAAGCGACAGATTGGCGTCGATCATACTCAGATCAATGAGGTCGGTCCCGGCGTCAAAGTCGATAATGATGTCTGCATTGTTGGCCCGGCTATCGCTGATAGCGTTGAAAATGAAGGTATCTTCATCAACCCCGCCGGTCATGGTGTCCAGCCCAAGACCGCCTGTGATGTCGTTCACACCGGTCCCACCGTCGATCTCATCATTGCCACGGCCCCCAAAGAGCGCGTCATTGCCGCCGCCACCTGTGATCTCATCGTTGCCGCTGCCGCCGTAGATCGTGTCGGCACCCGTGCCACCAGTGATCTGGTCATTGCCGGAACTGCCATAGAACGTGTTGCGGCCGCCGCCGGATTCGACGGTGTCGTTGCCAGCACTGCCATCAAGCATATTGTCCAGACCGTTTCCGATCAGCATGTCATCGCCGCTGCCGCCAATCGCGTTTTCGATTTCAACACCATTTGCGATGGTAAATCCGCCGCGGATACCCGAAGCATTCGAGATGAAGCCGCCACCGCCAACTTCATATTCCAGCGTCGCGGGCCGCAGATCAATCACAGTATCGCGGGTCCCGCTATATGTGATTGTATCAACCCCGCCGGTATCCCAGATCGCAACCCACCCTGTGCCGACTGCGTTCGCGCTGGCCAGCTCGTAAGTGTTGTTGCCGTTGTTGTAGGTTGTGTTTGCGCCATAAAGCTCTTGCAACATGGCAATATCAAGCGCCATGGGGCTCGCGGCGTCGCCATAGGAATTTGTCGTTGGTGATGCGCCATTCCAACCACCGTTATACGACATGATCGTATAGACGGTTTGGTTCAAATCAAAATCCCCGTAGTCCCCGAACGGAAAGTTGGGTGCGCCGGGGTTCAGACCCAAAAGAACCGAATCACCCTCATGCGGGTGGTCCAGACCCAAGCCATGCAAGGCTTCGTGAATAATCGTCGAAAACCCTAGCCCGCCCGCGGTAAGTCCATTCGACCAGCCAAAGCCACCGCTATTGAACGCGCCCATTGACTCGCCAGTATAGCTCGCGCCGCCGGGCAGGTAGAAGTAACCAAGTAGTCCCGGGTCGCCGAAGTCATCCAACACCATCTGGAAATCTGCCCGTGGGTCGTTCGATACAACGAACGTCACATCGGCGTAGTTTGAAATGACACCCAGCGCCGTCATGACAGCATTGCGTTCATCGGTGCTCCAGCCTTCTGAAACGACATCTGCGCTTGGGTCTGATGTCAGCCGTTCGAATTCCGCCTGATCGCCGCGATCGACGAAATACACCGTCACGATATTGTCACCGTCACCACGGGCAAGACCGGAATCAAGTGTGTTGACAGGTGACGCAAGCGAAACAGACGCAGCCGTTAAATCAGTTGATGTATTGTTTAAAGTATCGGTCATGAAAAGTCTCTTCTGGAAGCACGGGCGCGCTGGAAAATCATAGAATAGAACGGGTTGCCCTTAAAGGACACAAAAACTGTGGCAAAAATTAGTTCAATGCGCGCGCCAGCGCAATTTTTCGCGCTCTGCATAACCATGTCGGGTCCATGGTGGCAGTGTTGCGGGCCAACAAGCCTTCAATCGTCCGCATCTGGCTTTCCCGCAGCCAAAGCCTTAGGCTCGAGCGGTACGGCATGACGTCCGTCGCGCCAGATTACGGCATATAAATCAAAGGAGTGCTGACCAGATGGCAAAGGAAACGATTGGTGTTGTTGGTGTTGGCTTGATGGGGCACGGGATCGCCAAGAACCTGCTGGCGGCTGATTATCAGGTGAGTGTGATCGCCCACCGCAACCGGACCCCGATCGAGAGCCTGACAGCACGTGGCGCGATTGAGGTTGGCGACCTGACCCAAATGGCTGCGACATGTTCGGTGATCCACATCTGCGCTCCGGGATCGCCGCAGGTCGAAGAAATCGTCGGCGCGCTGTTATCAGCGCTCAAGCCCGACAGCATCATTGTCGATTGCTCGACGTCTGATCCGACATCCACAATCGCATTGGCGCAAAAACTGGCAGAGGTCGAGTGTCACATGGCCGATGCGCCACTTGGCGGCACACCCGTGCAGGCCGAGCAGGGGGAATTGGCCACAATGGTCGGGGCGGATGCCGAGGTTTTCGCGCGGCTCGAACCCGTGATCGCAAGCTGGGCCGGCGCCATTGTGCACATCGGGCCGTGTGGGGCAGGGCACAAGATGAAGCTGCTCAACAACTTTGTCTCGCTTGGCTATGCAGCACTTTATTCCGAGGCGCTAGCGCTCTCGCGCAAGGTTGGCATTTCGGTTGATCAGTTCGATTCCGTCATTCGTGGAAGCCGGATGGATTGCGGTTTCTATCAAACCTTCATGGGCTACGCGGTTGAGGGCAACCGCGAGGCGCATAAGTTCACACTGACCAATGCACTCAAGGATTTGCGCTATCTTGAGGCGATGGCGGATAGTGTCGCGCTTTCCAACCCTGTCGGAAATGCTGTGAAAAACAGTTTCGCTCTGGCCAGCGCCGCCGGTGGCAGCGGGCCAGAGGATTATGTGCCGCATCTTGTCGATTATGTCGCGCGGCAGAACGGCCTGGACTAGAAGACACCATAGTATGTGGCCACCTTATCGGCCCAGTGCCGGTCAAGGGCGGCGGTATTTTCAAGCTGCGGACTGGCGTCCAGCGTCGCTGCATCAATCGTGAGCACTGTTTTGGTATCGGCATTGCCGACAGTTTCCACCAGATTGATCGGCAGGACACGTTGTGTTTCGGGCAAGACCACGCCTGTATCCACGGCAAGGTGACTGACGGTCAGGTCCGCCGAACCAGCCAGCAGGCCGATCACCTTGCCAAGGTTCTCTGCCCCGTGACAGGCGACAGATCCAGAGACATTGCGCGCTGAAAACAGCCGTCCGTCCGGTGCGTTCTTTTCCAGAAACGTGGCGGCGACATCCTTGCTTGATGGTCCAAGGAGCAATGAGGGGATGTCGCTAAGTTGCAACCCGTCCTCAAGGCCCACCTTTTCAATAACCTCTAGGTTCTCTAGGTCTGCTTTGGTCAGTCGCAGTGTAACCGAGCGATCGTCCGGGTCAATTTTACCAATCTTATCGGCTGCCACGACGACGGTATGATTGGACAGAAAACCGCCCGTATCAATGGCCAGGTGTTTGATTTTCATTGTCTTCCGATCAACGAAGGCATCGACGATGGATGCTTTAAAGTCTTCGGCTTCGGCTAAGAACCCAAAAAGATCGTTTACTGAAAAAAGCATGAGAAATTCCTTTCTGTGTGCGTCTGTGAATGTGATGGAAATTCCTTCAGCGCTGGCTGCTGTCACGGATCAGTCGCAACCGTAGTGTCAGTAACTGGCAATGCCTTGCGCGGCTTCAGAAAGATTAGAAGGCTACGGCGCGGTTGCATGTATGCACACCGCATGTGTGCATCGCAGGCGCTGCATATCGGTCTTGCTGTGGCATTCCGCCCCTCTTTCTTGCGTCGTTGCGCACCGATCACGGTCGGCGCAGCCTACCGCATACATAGGGCATTTTTTACAAAAATTCAATGTTTACGGGTGTTTTCGCCAAGAGCGGTGCGCGATTTCAAAACAGCGCTGCCGATTATCTAATGCGCCCGGCATGTTTCTGCCGGGCGGGAAGGCGGTTCACTCCGTCGGGTTCTCGTCGATTTCTTCCTGCACCAGTCCCCATGCCAGCATGGTAAAGACCAAAGTGCCGCCGACGTTATTCCCTGCGAGCACGGGCAAGAACAAAGCAAAGACCGCATCACCTGCCGTCGTCGCTCCGGTGACTAGCAGGAACCACATCTTGAACGATCCGGCCAGGATATGCGCGAAGTCCCTTGCCGCAATCAACCATGTGATTGCGACTATAAGCCAGAACACCGAAACCGATGATTCCGGGATCATCCACACCAGTGCCGCGACCAGAATTCCTGCCGGAATACCGGACCAGATCAGTGATTTGGCAGGTCTTTACAGTTCCTCTTCGCCTTCGCGGCGGATCACCTCGTATATCAGGTGCGGCGCAAGGCTGGTTGCAATTTGGTTGGTTTGCTTTTCGTTTTGTTTTGTCACAGCCGCCGCTTGCAAAGCATCTTCGCACCCGTTCCTCCGATACTGCCCTTTTACGTCTTGTCGCACCACGCCACTGCATCCTGTAGGTGGGTGCTAGACAATATGAGAGCTGCTGTATTGTGAGGGCACAATCAGCTATGCTTTTCCTAAACCAAGGTGTTGTCTGTCCGGAAAAAATTTAGCACAAACCAGCATGGTCTGGCACTTTGCGGTTTTACCCTGCACAGTGCTTCACAGTAAAAAAATCAAATCATCGTCTTAACCAGCAGGAGACCTCTATGTCGATATTTACCAAGGATCTTTGTTTCACGCGCGCGCGGAAAATGCTTTCTGTGTCCGCCCTCGCACTCGTTATGACCTCTGTGTCTGTGAACGCTGAAACCCTGCGTTGGGCGCGTGTCGCCGATGCGCTGACGCTTGACCCGCATTCCCAGAACGAAGGCCCAACGTCAACATTGCTGCACCACATCTATGAAACGCTCGTTGGGCGTGCGACAGACGGTTCGCTGACACCGCGTCTGGCAACGGATTGGCGGATCAGTGAAGAAGACCCTACTGTGTGGATTTTCACGCTGCGTGAAGGTGTGACATTCCACGACGGGTCCGAATTCAACGCTGAGGACGTTGTGTTCTCGCTCAACCGTGTCCGCGCCGAAAGCTCTGGCTTCAAAGCGCTGCACAGTGCCGTTGAAAGCGTTTCGATGGTGGATGACTATACCGTGCACGTCAAAATGACCGGGCCGTCGCCGCTTTACGTGCAGAACCTGACAAACACTTTCATCATGGACCAGGGTTGGGCCGAGGCGAACGACGTGGTTGAACCACAGAACTTTGCTGCCGGTGAAGAAAACTTTGCCGTACGCAACACCAACGGGACCGGCCCCTACACGCTGGTATCGCGTGATCCCGAAGTGCGCACCGTCATGGCCGCGTTTGATGGTCACTGGGACGAAGCCCCAGCCGTGACCGAGATCATCTACACCCCGATTTCAGAGGCTGCGACCCGCGTTGCCGCACTGCTTTCGGGCGAAGTTGATGTGGTACAGGATGTGCCCGTGCAGGATATCGCACGTCTTGAGCAAACCGAAGGCGTCAAGATCACCACCGGCCCTGAAAACCGCAACATCTTTTTCGCCTACGACATGGTGTCGGACACACTGCGGTCCTCTGATGCAGCCGACAACCCTTTCAAAAAGCCTGAAATCCGCGAAGCGATGTCCCTCGTTCTGGACCGTGACGCGATCCAGCAGGTCGTGATGCGCGGCCAGTCACAGCCATCAGCGGCCCCGTTGCCGCCATTCGTGAACGGCTGGACCGAAGAGATGAACGCTTATGGTTCACCAGATGTGGAACGCGCAGCGCAGCTTGTGGTGGAAGCGGGTTATCCTGACGGGTTCTCGGTTGATCTGAACTGCCCGAATGACCGTTATCTGAACGACGAAGCGATCTGTCAGGCGATGGTGGGTATGCTGGGCCGTGCGAATATCAACGCGAACCTTGTGTCACAAACACGCAGCCTGCACTTCCCGCTGATCGAAAACTGGGAAACCGATTTTTATCTGCTGGGCTGGGGCGTGCCGACATTTGACAGCGCCTATATCTTCAACTTCCTCGTGCACACCCGTGAAGACGCCTATGGCGCATATAACGGATCGCGTTACTCCAACCCCGAGGTTGATGCGAAAATCGAGGCTCTGGCGACCATGACCGATCTGGAAGCGCGCGACGCAACCATCGCCGAAATCTGGGATCAAGTAATGGAAGACCGCGTTTTCCTGAACGTGCACAACCAGATGCTGGCCTACGCGATGCGTGACGACATCAACCTTGATGTGCATCCTGAAAACCAGCCGAAGATGACGACTGTCACTTTCAACAACTAATACGTCTTGAACCTTTTGCCTGCGTGGTTTAGCGCCACGCGGGCAATTTGTATTTGTGTCAATGGGGCTGACCTATTCGCACATCAATGAAGGGCTGTTCCAGAATGTTGGCCTATATCATCCGCCGTATCCTGCAATCCGTCGTGGTAATGCTTGTCGTGGCTTTGGTGTCCTTTGCCCTGTTTCGTTTTGTCGGTGATCCGATCAATTCGATGGTCGGGCAGGAAACGTCGATTGCCGATCGCGAAGCGTTGCGCGACCAGTTAGGCCTGAACGATCCGTTCCTGAGCCAGTTTGCGACATTCGTGACCCGCGCCGCCCAAGGTGATTTTGGCATCTCTTACCGCTTGCAACAGCCTGTGATGGAACTGATCCTGTCGCGCCTGCCGGCAACGCTGGAACTGGCGCTGGTGTCGGGGGTGCTGGCCTTTGTCTTTGGTGTCGGCTTTGGCGTTTACACAGCACTGCGACGCAACGGTTGGGTGTCGAACACGATCATGACGGTGTCCTTGATCGGCGTGTCGCTACCCACCTTCCTGATAGGTGTCCTGCTGATCTGGGTTTTCGCGGTCGAACTGCAATGGCTGCCCAGTTTCGGGCGTGGTGAAACGGTTGAGATCGGCGGCTGGACCACCGGTTTCCTGACATCCACAGGCCGCGCCTCTTTGATCCTGCCCGCGATTACGCTGGGGCTTTATCAGATGACGCTGATCATGCGCCTTGTCCGTGCGGAGATGCTCGAAGTGCTGCGCACCGACTATATCAAATTCGCCCGCGCCCGCGGCCTGAGCAATCGCGCGGTCAACTTTGGCCATGCCCTCAAGAACACCATGGTGCCGGTGATTACGATCACCGGTCTGCAACTGGGGTCGATCATCGCTTTTGCGATTATCACGGAAACCGTTTTCCAGTGGCCGGGCGTGGGTGCCTTGTTCATCAATTCGGTGCGTTTTGTCGATGTGCCCGTGATGGCGGCCTATCTGATGATGATTGCGCTCGTGTTCGTCATCATCAACCTGATCGTTGATCTGCTTTATTATGCGGTTGATCCGCGGCTGCGCGTCGATCGCGCGGCGACACGGCATTAAGGATTTACTGACATGAACCGCCTTGCTCGCATGTGGGACAGTGATATTGCTTGGTCCTTTCGGAATACACCGGTCGCGATTGTCGCCGCAGTGATTGCGTTGATCATCGTGCTGGGTGCTGTTTTTGCACCGTGGATTGCACCCTATGATCCGTTTAATTCGGCATCTCTGAACCTGATGGACGGTTTCACCCCGCCTGGTGAGCCGAACCAGTTCACCGGCAATACCTATTTGATGGGCACCGATAATCAGGGCCGCGACATCTTCTCGACGATTCTTTATGGCGCGCGGATTTCGCTTTTTGTGGGTTTTTCCGCTGTGGTGTTTGCACTGGTGCTGGGTATCGGGCTCGGGCTTTTGGCCGGGTGGCGTGGTGGATGGGTGGATAGCCTGATCATGCGTATTGCAGATGTGCAGTTGTCATTTCCGTCCATCCTGATTGCATTGCTGATCTTTGGTGTGGCGCGCGGCTTCATCCCGCCTTCAATGCGTGAAGAGGTTGCGATCTGGGTATTGATCGTCTCGATTGGCCTGTCGGACTGGGTGCAATATGCCCGTGTGGTGCGTGGTGCCGCCATGGTCGAGAAATCCAAGGAATACGTGCAGGCCGCCCGCGTCATTGGTGTTCACCCTGCGCGCATCGTCTTGCGCCATATCCTGCCCAATGTGATGGGACCCGTGCTCGTGATCGCGACGATCGGTCTGGCGCTTGCGATTATCGCCGAAGCAACGCTGTCCTTTCTGGGCGTCGGTGTGCCGCCGACACAACCGAGCCTTGGTACGCTGATCCGGATCGGCCAGCAGTATCTCTTCTCTGGCGAATGGTGGATTTTGCTGTTCCCAGCCATCGCCCTCTTGCTGCTCGCTTTGTCGGTCAACCTTTTGGGTGACTGGCTGCGCGACGCGCTGAACCCACGGCTAAGGTGACAAATATGACCGATGCTTTGCTTTCTGTCCGCAACCTGCGGGTCGAATTTCCGACACGTCGCGGTATTCTGACTGCGATTGACGATGTGTCTTTTGATATCATGCCCGGCGAAGTGCTGGGGGTCGTGGGCGAATCCGGTGCTGGCAAATCCTTGACCGGTGCCGCGATCATTGGCCTTCTGGAACCACCAGGGCGCATTGCCGGCGGTGAAATCCTGCTGAAAGGCCAACGGATCGACAATCTGGGCGCCGAAGCCATGCGCCGGATCCGTGGCAAGCGGATCGGCATGGTGTTTCAGGACCCGCTGACAAGCCTGAACCCGCTTTATACCGTGGCGCAGCAATTGATCGAAACCATCCGCACGCACGCGGATATTTCCGAAGGTGAGGCTCGCAAAAAGGCCATTGCCTTGCTTGACCGCGTGGGTATTCCTGCCGCTGCGCGGCGCATCGACGATTACCCGCACCATTTTTCGGGCGGCATGCGCCAGCGCGTTGTCATTGCCCTTGCGCTTTGCGCCGAGCCGGAGCTGGTGATTGCAGACGAGCCCACGACAGCGCTTGATGTGTCGGTGCAAAGCCAGATCATCGACCTGATCAAGGAAATCTGCGCCGAACGGGGTGCCGCCGTGATGTTGATCACCCATGATATGGGTGTGATTGCCGAAACCGCCGACCGTGTGGCGGTGCTTTATGCGGGGCGGATTGCCGAGATCGGACCTGTGCGGCAGGTCATCACCGCTCCTGAGCATCCTTATACCGCAGGTCTGATGGGCTCGATCCCGACGCTGACGCAAACCGACGCACGGCTGGTGCAGATCCCCGGCGCGATGCCCCGCCTG
The DNA here is from genome assembly GCA_964478505.1 of uncultured Loktanella sp. Taxonomy (GTDB): domain Bacteria; phylum Pseudomonadota; class Alphaproteobacteria; order Rhodobacterales; family Rhodobacteraceae; genus Yoonia. Next base: position 3,805 of record CAYZKE010000029.1, on the reverse strand, counting down.
AATGCTATCCCGCAGGGCTGCGCCTTTAATCCGCGCTGCGAAAAGGCGTTTGACCGTTGCTTTAAGGAACGCCCAGCACCTGTTCTGCGCGATGCAGACGGGCGCAAGGTTGCCTGCTGGCTGTATGATGCCATCGACACACCTGCAAAGGAGCAAGCGAATGGCTGATGCGCTACTGAAGATCGAACACCTGACGCGGTATTTCGATATCTCAAAACCTTTCCTGAACCGGATGCTGGAACGCGATGAAAAGCAGTTCCTGACGGCGGTGGCCGACGTGAGCTTCGAAATCAAGCG
>CAYZKE010000029.1:0-3408 GCA_964478505.1 uncultured Loktanella sp. | reverse complement strand
ACGTTTGGCCTGCTCAAAGGGGCTGACGTGACAAACCGTGTGGGTGAATTGCTGGATACGGTGGGCCTGTCCGCCAAAGACGCCGAGAAGTTTCCCCATGAGTTTTCCGGCGGCCAGCGCCAGCGCATTGCGATTGCACGCGCGCTCTCGTCCAAACCGGAATTCATTGTGTGTGACGAACCGACCTCGGCGCTGGATGTGTCGGTGCAGGCGCAGATTTTGAACCTGATGAAGGACCTTCAGGACGAAATGGGCCTGACCTATCTGTTCATCAGCCATGACCTTTCGGTCGTGCGGCACATGGCGAGCCGGATTGGTGTGCTTTATCTGGGCCGTCTGGTCGAAGTGGCCGATGGCAAGACGCTGTTCTCGTCCCCGCAGCACCCCTATACGCAGATGCTCTTGGATGCGGTGCCTGATCTGGCGCTATCGGGACGGCGGCGCAAACCTGTCGACGGTGAAATCCCGAACCCGATCAACCCGCCACCAGGCTGCGCCTTCCACCCACGTTGCCCGCTGGCCATGGACCGCTGCAAGGTTGATGCGCCCCATCAGTTCGCGACAGAGACCGGTTACGCCGCGTGCTTTGCGCTGGAAGCCGAAGCAAAGGCAAGCTGAGCGGATCAGGCGGGGGCTTTGGACCGTCGTCAGACAGTTTCCAAATAGCTGTGGAATTCGAAGTCCGTGACGTGGCGGGCGAACCGTTTGAGTTCCTGCGTCTTGCATTCCACCAGCATCGTTTGAAGGCGCTTGGAAAAAATATTCTGCACGTGCTTGCCGCGGTTGAACGCCTGAATAGCTGTCGCCCAATCAAGGGGCAAGTGGTCGAGTTTCAGACTGTAGGCATCGCCCTCGATGGGCTGGGCGGGCTCCATTTTCTCTTCGATCCCGATCAGTGCCCCGCCAAGAATACTGCCAACAACCAGATACGGGTTCGCATCGGCACCCGCGACCCTGTGTTCGATCCGGCGCGCTTTGTGGTTGCCGCCGGGAATGCGGATTGCGGCAGTGCGGTTTTCATAGCCCCAAGCCACGCTGGTCGGAGCATGTGCCCCCGGGAGCAAACGGCGGTAGGAATTTTCATGGGGCGCAAATGTCAGGGTGTTTTCCTGCATCGTCTCCAATAGCCCTGCCACGGCATTCAGCATCAGCGGCGTGCCTTCTTCGCCACCGTTGTCGAACAGGTTGACGCCGTTTTCATCGACAAGGCTGAAATGCACGTGAAAGCCGCTGCCGGACCGTTCGCCGTAGGGTTTGGCCATAAAGGTCGCGGCCAATCCGTGCTTGCGCGCGATCCCGCGGACCAGCCGCTTGAACAGTACGGCATCGTCGGCGGCCTGAAGCGGGTCGTTGACGTGCATCATGTTGATTTCGAATTGCCCAGCTCCGTTCTCCGAGATTGCGGCATCTGCGGGAATGCCCTGTTCGTGGCAGGCCTGATAGACATCGTTCAGGAAGCTGTCGAAATGCTGCAATTCGTCCAAGGATAAGGCGCCATCTGAATCAAGCCGCTTGCCGGTGACAGGTGAACAAGGTGGCTGCGGGCGCTCTTCGCTGGGATCACACAGGTAGAATTCAAGCTCGGTTGCCACGACGGGCGTCAGGCCCAGTGCCTTGTAGCGGTCAACGATGTTGGCCAGGGCATGGCGCGGATCGCCCAGAAACGGTTTGCCATCATCGGTATGCATCCAGAACATTGCCAAGGCTGAAGGTTGGCTGGTCCAGTTGATCAGAACAAGCGGGCGGCCGGTGTGTTCGCAGATCCCGTCGGAATCGCCGGTTTCAAAAACCAGTTCGTTGTTTTCAATATCCTCGCCCCAGACATCCATGCTCAGGATCGACAGCGGCATCCGCAGCCCGCCGTCAAGCGACGCGCGCGCTTTTTCAATCGGGAGCCGCTTGCCGCGCATCGTACCGTTCAGATCGCAAACACAGACAAAAACGGACTCGATCTCGGGGTGCTCCTGCAACCATGTCATGATATTCGTGGTTGTCGTTGCCGGTGTCTCATTCTGGGTAGTCATATTGCGATCCTTCGGATGTCCTGACGTCATATCCAGGCGACCGCGAAGGGGATATTCGCTCTCCGGCCTGCTCAAGGATGCATGATATGTCTAGCCTGCGGCGCAGGTGACTGCCAGCGGGAAGTATATGGGCCACCATGGACATCAGCCCGAAAGTAGCCCCATAAGTGGGCAAAGATCGTGGTTCGAAACGCTGCTTGTGTCGATTCTCAAGAGGGCGTCATCCACCAAGTCTGGAGCTAGGAAAGCATCATGAAGTTTCGTTTCCCCATTTTCATTATCGACGAGGATTTCCGGTCGGATAACAACTCTGGGGTGGGTATTCGCGCGATGGCACAGGCCATCGAAAACGAGGGTGTCGAGGTTGTCGGCGTCACAAACTACGGCGACCTGTCCCAGTTCGCACAGCAGCAATCCCGCGTTCCTTTTGTCGATTGATGATGAAGAGTTCAGCGCGGGCCCCGATATTGACCCCGTGGTCGTCAACCTGCGCGCCTTTATTGAAGAGGTGCGCTGGAAAAACGCAGATGTGCCGATCTTCATCTACGGTGAAACCAAAACCGCACGCCATCTGCCCAATGATATTCTGCGCGAACTTCACGGCTTTATTCATATGTTTGAAGACACGCCCGAGTTTGTCGCGCGACACATTATTCGCGAGGCGAAAACCTATCTTGAAGGCATCCAGCCGCCGTTCTTCAAGGCTTTGTTGGATTATGCGGATGACGGCTCTTATTCGTGGCACTGCCCAGGCCATTCAGGTGGCGTTGCTTTCCTCAAAAGCCCGATTGGCCAGATGTATCACCAGTTCTACGGTGAGAACATGCTGCGCGCAGATGTGTGCAATTCGGTCGAGGAACTGGGCCAGTTGTTGGACCACAACGGTGCAATCGGCGCGTCCGAACGCAATGCTGCCCGTATCTTCAACGCCGATCACTGTTTCTTTGTCACCAACGGCACCAGCACCAGCAACAAGATGGTCTGGCATCACACGGTTGCCCCCGGCGATGTTGTTGTGGTCGACCGCAACTGTCACAAATCCATTTTGCACAGCATCATCATGACCGGTGCGATCCCGATCTTTCTGAAACCAACGCGCAATCATTTCGGGATCATCGGCCCGATCCAGCGCAGCGAGTTCGAGATCGAAGCCATCCGTGACAAGATCCGCGCCAACCCGTTGCTGGCGCATATCGACGCCGATACTGTCAAGCCGCGCATCATGACGCTGACCCAGTCAACCTATGACGGTGTGCTCTACAACACCGAGACGATCAAAGACCTGCTGGACGGCTATATCGAGAACCTGCATTTCGATGAGGCATGGTTGCCCCATGCGGCCTTCCATCCGTTCTACGGCAACTTCCATTCGATGGGGCGCAAA
>CAYZKE010000028.1:6877-14590 GCA_964478505.1 uncultured Loktanella sp. | reverse complement strand
CCTCAACATTGCCGGTCCCTTCAATTGCGCTCGCCGTAGCTGGTGCTGTCAAAGTGTCCATCCCGATAAGGCGTAGATAAAAGGTGTCCAAATTGATCTGAGATGCGAGCCGAATTTCACTCCCGTTAGCGGTCTTCTCAATATAGGGGTCACCGACGATTGCGCCTGCATACCCTTCAGCGGTAAAGAAATCTGTCAGGACGGTCCCTGCGTCGCGCTCTTGGTTCAAATTCGCGGCGGCAAGCACGGCGCGGTCTGAAACGCTCTGCAGCTTGGTCCGTTCGGATTCGAAACGCATAAAGTCAACGGCCATACCACCGACGACCAGCATCGAGATGAGCAGGAGGAGCGTCAGGACGATCAGTCCGCCGTCTTCGTCTTTCTTGAACTGGCGGATGAACGCGAGCTGTTCAATGTAGGCACGGCGCGTTTCTTGCAGCTTCTTCAGCTTGCTTTGGCGGTTATTAAATTTCAACATCATCAGATCCCCAGGCGTTCGGCGCATCCACTCGGCGCTTTCAGGCTTAAACTCGTAATTATTAACATATTCAGCATTTTGATGTGGCAAAAAAATGGCGTGGTGGCCTAGCGCCCCCAATAGGTCGCATGTTGGTTGATACAGTTCAGTGATTCAGCATTAACTGTCTTGCCTTCGGAAACAGTGGGCTCTTCACTGCGGCCAAAAGCACACAAAATAAGCGTTAACTCTACGCCAGTTGGGGCATTCCTCGGCCCAGATACCGAATCGCTTTTGCCGAAAATATGCGGATTTTCGTGCCTTTGCGATGCTTAACTGTGCTTTGTTTGAAGGGCGAAAAAGCGGTGACTGGCGCGGGCTCGAACCTGTCTGCGCGCTCTTGTTTCGGTCTTTGCCCTGTCGCCTGCACAAGGTCGCTGACTGGCATCGCGGTGTCGAAAAGAAGACATGCATCGGGATGCGACCCTTGCTACGGTCATCCAGGACCAGAGGGGATGCGGCATGGGATATTCCGGCTTTCGCGTGATCAAAGAGGGGCTGTTCGGTCAGAAAGGCTGGAAGCCGGTTTGGCGCGATCCCGCACCGAAAGCGGCGTATGATGCAGTGATCATCGGTGGCGGAGGACACGGGCTTTCAACCGCATTCTATCTGGCCAAAGAGCACGGAATGACCAATATCGCTGTGCTGGAAAAGGGTTACATCGGCGGCGGCAATGTGGGGCGGAATACGACCATTGTGCGCGCGAATTACTTTCTGCCTGGCAACTCCGAGTTCTACTCTCATTCGCTGAAAATGTGGGAAACACTCGAGCAGGAGTTGAACTACAACGTCATGCATTCGCAGCGCGGGTTGATCAATCTGTTCCATTCCGACGGCCAGCGCGATGCCTTTGCGCGCCGGGGCAATGCGATGATCAACCAGGGTGATGATGCGATCCTGCTGGACCGGGACGGCGTGCGCGCACATCTGCCCTATCTCGATTTCGACAACGTGCGCTTCCCGATCTATGGCGGCCTTTACCACCCGCGCGGGGGTACTGCGCGCCATGATGCGGTCGCCTGGGGCTATGCGCGCGGCGCGGATCAGCGGGGCGTTGATATCATCCAGAATTGCGAGGTCACGGGCATTGATATCGAAGGTGGCGTCGTGAAAGGCGTGCAAACCACGCGCGGGGCGATCAGGGCCAAGAAAGTGGGCATTGTGGTGGCCGGACGCTCAAGCCAGGTGGCAGCGATGGCGGGGATGCGATTGCCCATAGAAAGCCATGTTTTACAGGCCTTTGTGACCGAGGGACTGAAGCCTGTGATCGACCATGTTGTCAGTTTCGGAATGGGACATTTCTACATCAGCCAGTCTGATAAGGGCGGGCTGGTTTTTGGCGGCGATATTGATTTTTACGCCTCGTATGCCGCACGGGGCAACCTGCCGATGAAAGAGCATGTGATGGATGCGGCGATGACCCTGATGCCGATGATCGGCAAGGCAAAGGTGCTGCGTTCCTGGGGCGGGATCATGGATATGACGCCTGATGGATCCCCTATTATCGACAAAACACCGACGGAGGGGCTCTTTATCGATTGTGGCTGGTGTTACGGCGGGTTCAAGGCTGTACCCGGATCGGGGTTCAGCTTTGCGCATCTGATGGCGACCGGTCAGCATCACGCGCCTGCGGCAAAGTTCCGGTTGGACCGGTTCCGCACCGGTGCGGGCTTGATGGATGAAGAGGGCACGGGCTCTCAGCACAACCTGCACTAGCGGCTGGCATGGGGTTTTGAGTATTTATGGCAAGATGATGGGATGCGCATAGCATGAGGATCACATGTCCCAATTGCGGCGAACGCGACCGCAGGGAATTCTATTATCAGGGTGATGCTGTCGCATTGTCGCGTCCGGCACCTGATGCGGGGTTGGAAGCCTGGGATGATTATCTGCACAACCGCGATAATCCCGCGGGCGATGCGCGCGATCTGTGGTTTCATGAGGCGGGGTGCGGGGCTTGGTTGGTGGTCACCCGGAACACGGCGACCCATGTGGTGCTTGACACTGCTTTGGCCGAACGGTCGCCCAGATGAGACTGCAAGCCCCTGAGCACACCGTCGATTTCACCTTCGACGGGCGCCGGATCAAAGGCGTGCCGGGCGAGCCTGTTGCGGCGGCGCTCTTGGCCAACGGGATCAAGCTGGTGGCGCGGTCGTTCAAGTATCACCGCCCGCGCGGGGTGATGTCGGCGGGATCAGAGGAACAGAACGCGCTGGTCACCGTAGGGCGCGGCGCGCAGGCCGAACCGAACGTGCGGGCGACCACGCTGGAGGTGGCCGCGGGGCTCGAGGTCTGGTCCCAGAACGCATGGCCGTCGCTGCGCTATGATGTGATGGCGGTGAACGACTTTGTCGCGCCGTTCCTGGCTGCGGGTTTTTATTACAAGACCTTCATGTGGCCGCGCAGTTTCTGGGAAAAGCTTTACGAGCCCGTGATCCGGCATGCCGCCGGACTGGGGGCGCTGAGTGGCGAGAATAATGCGGAGACTTACGAGAAGGCCTTTGCCTTTTGTGATGTGCTTGTCATTGGCGCGGGGCCGGCGGGGCTGATGGCGGCTTTGACCGCCGCGCGCGCGGGGGCCGATGTGATCCTTGCGGATGAAGATACCGCAATGGGCGGTCGGTTGCTGCGCGAGCACGAGCAGATCGACAGTAGACCCGCCAGGGAGTGGGTGGCCGAGGTGCTGGCGGAACTTGATACGATGCCGAATGTCCGTCTGATGACGCGCACAACGGTCACGGGGGCCTATGACCAGGGTACTTATGGCGCGCTTGAGCGTGTCGCGGGGCCGCCTAAAGCGGGCAAACCGGTGGCGTGTTTTTGGCGCATCGTGGCCAAACGGGCGATCCTGTGCGCCGGTGCTTTGGAGCGTCCGATTGCCTTTCCCAACAACGACCGTCCCGGGATCATGATGGCGAGCGCCGTGCGTGCCTATGTCAATCGCTGGGGCGTGATGCCGGGCAAGGCCGTCGCAGTCTTTGGCAATAATGATGATGTCTACCGTACGGCCCGTGATCTGGCGGTGGCCGGTGTGAAGGTGGCTGCTGTGATTGATAGCCGTGACGGAGAGGTTGTCGTGACGGGTAATCGTGACGGTGTGGCGCTTGGCGGTGACTATCCCGTTTATACCGGCGCGCAGGTGACCGGCACGCGGGGTCGTCATGCACTGCAAAGCATCACGATCAGCCACAAAGGTGGTACGCGGACGATCAAGGCGGACTGTCTGGCGATCTCGGGGGGCTGGAACCCGACGGTGCATCTGACTTGTCATATGAACGGGCGGCCCACATGGAACGAAGAGATCGCGTCTTTTGTGCCGACACCTGACAGTATTCCGGGGCTGGTGACAGCGGGGGCCTGCAACGGGAGGTTCAGCACGGCTGGATGTTTGATAGAAGCGGCAGAGGTGGCAGCGCAGGTTGCACGGGGCCTTGGGTTGAAACCCAAGGTGACAGTCCCTGTTGCTGATGATGCGGTCTATTCTGTCACGCCGCTTTGGGCTGTGCCCGGCAAGGGGCGCAAATGGATTGATTTCCAGAACGATGTCCATGTGAAGGATATCAAACTAGCTGCGCAAGAGAACTTCCGCTCGGTCGAGCATATGAAGCGCTATACGACGCAGGGGATGGCGCCGGATCAGGGCAAGTCGTCGAATGTGGTTGCACTTGCGGTCCTGGCGGATGCGACGGGCAGGGGGATCCCCGAGACAGGCACGACCACGTTCCGCCCGCCTTATGTGCCTGTGCCGATTGCCGCGATGGGGGCAGGCAGTCAGGGCAAGGGATTTGCGCCGCAGCGGTTCACGACGTCGCATCAGGCCAGTGTCGCGCGGGGTGCGCCGATGATCGAGGCAGGGCTCTGGTATCGGCCCAGTTATTTCCCGTTGAAAGATGAAAGCCATTGGCCACAGTCCTGTGACCGCGAAGTGGGCTATGTGCGCAACGCGGTGGGGGTCTGTGATGTGTCTACCCTTGGCAAGATCGACATTCAGGGGCCGGATGCCGCCGCCCTGCTGGATTTTGTCTATACCAATAGGTTTTCGACCCTGAAGGTCGGGCGTGTGCGCTACGGGTTGATGCTGCGCGAGGACGGTCATGTCATGGATGACGGCACCACCGCGCGCTTGGGCGAGACGCATTTTGTGATGACGACAACGACGGCTGCTGCCGGTCAGGTGATGCGGCATCTGGCGTTTGTCTTGCAGGTTCTGCGCCCTGATCTGGATGCCAAGGTGATCTCTGTCACCGAGCAGTGGGCGCAGTTTGCGGTGGCGGGCCCGCAGGCGCGCACACTTCTCAATACAGTTCTGGATCAAGAGATTGATGATGACAGTTGGCCTTTCATGGCCTGTGGCGCGGTCCGCGTCGGCGGTGTCGCGGGGCGTTTGTTCCGGATCTCGTTTTCGGGCGAACATGCCTATGAGATTGCGGTCCCGGCGCGTTATGGTGAGAGCCTCTTTCGCATCCTCGTGGCGCAGGCAGAAGTGCTGGGTGGCGGGCCCTACGGGATGGAAGCCCTCAATGTGCTGCGCATCGAGAAGGGGTTCATCACGCATGCCGAAATGCACGGGCGCACGACCGCATATGATCTCGGGATGGAACGGATGATCAGCGCCCAAAAGGACTGTATCGGGAAGGCCGCGGCGGCCCGTCCGGGCCTTCTTGGCGCCGAACGGCAGCAATTGGTGGGCTTGCGTGCCAAAGGCAGCGATCACGCGTTAACCGCAGGAGCGCATCTTTTTGAACGCGCGGCTGCAGAGACGCGGGAGAACAGTCAGGGTTATGTGACCTCGGTGTGTTATTCGCCGACGTTTGGCACCTATCTGGCGCTGGGATTTTTGGAGAATGGCCGGGCCCGCCACGGCGAGGTGATCAAATTGCGTGATCATTTGCGGGGGATCAGCGAAGAGGTCACGGTCTGCGATCCTGTTTTCTTCGATCCATCCGGAGGGCGTGCGCGTGGCTAATCTGCTTGCATTGACGCCCTGTGCGGGGCTGTTGCCGCTGGCACATGGCGGGGTTGAGATGGTGGAGGTTTTGCCCGCCCGGTTGATGTCTGTTGCACCCTTTGCGGGACAGGAGGCGGCTGTCTCGGCACAATTAGAAGCGCACGTCGGGGCAGGGCTTGCTCCGCCCAACCGCCGTAGTGGGGCTGTGACGTGGTTCGGGCATGGCACTTGGATAGTAGCTGGGGATGTGGTGTTGGACGAGGCTGCCGTGACGGATCAGAGTGATGCCTTTGCCGTGGTGCAATTGTCAGGGGCGCGGGCCGAGGATGTCCTGGCGCGGCTGGTGCCGGTTGATTTGCGCGCGCAGGTCTTCAAGACACATCACGTGGCAAAGACGATGTTGGGGCACATGGCGGTGACGGTCATCCGCACAGGTCCTGACAGTTTCGAGATCATGGTGATGCGGTCGATGGCGCGGACACTGGTGCATGATCTTGGGGTGGCGATGCGGGCGGTGGCGTTGCGTTAGGCGCGCTGTCGGAATGCCTCCGGCGGAAGTTTGATTGGACATGGAAAGTCCCGAGGGGTTGGGTCATACTGCGCGCATGAGTCTGCCCCCTGGTTTCCTTGATGAATTGCGCAATCGGCTGTCGCTGGGGCAGGTCGTGGGCCGTAAGGTCATGTGGGACACGCGCAAGTCCAATCAGGGCAAGGGCGATCTTTGGGCGCCGTGCCCGTTCCATCAGGAAAAATCCGCCAGTTTCCACGTCGATGACCGCAAGGGGTTTTATTACTGCTTTGGCTGCCATGCCAAAGGCGATGCGATTTCCTTTGTGCGCGAAACCGAAAATGTTGATTTCATGGAGGCTGTGAAAATCCTTGCCGCTGAGGCGGGGATGCCGATGCCGGAACGTGATCCGCGCGCACAGGAAAAGGCGGATGCGCGCACGGTGCTGGTCGATGTGATGGAGCAGGCGGTGCAGTACCATCGTTTGCAGTTGCAGACAGGGGCTGCTGCGGATGCGCGGGATTATCTGGCGCGGCGCGGCCTGAGCCCTGAAGTGCAGTCGCGCTGGGAGATCGGCTTTGCACCTGCCAATGGAGGCGTGCTCGAACAGCTTTCGGGCAAGGGGATTGACCCGAAACTGATCGTTGATGCGGGGCTTGCGGCGCAGAGTGACCGAGGCAGTGGCCTTTATAACCGGTTTCGCGACCGGATCATGTTCCCGATCCGTGATGCGCGGGGGCGGGCCATTGGTTTTGGCGGTCGAGCCATGGACCCGAACCATCCGGCGAAATACTATAATTCCCCCGAAACCGCGCTTTTTGACAAGGGCCGCAGCCTCTACAACCATGGCCCTGCACGCGAGGCGGCGGGAAAGGGCAAGCCTTTGGTCGTGGCTGAGGGCTATATGGATGTCATTGCCCTTTCGGAGGCGGGGTTTACAGCGACGGTCGCGCCGCTTGGCACCGCCATTACCGAAGATCAGTTGCGCCTGATGTGGCGTATGGCGCCCGAGCCGATTATCGCGCTGGATGGTGACACCGCTGGTCTGCGCGCCGCGATGCGGGTGATTGATATCGCATTGCCGCTGCTTGAGGCGGGGCAATCGTTGCGTTTTGCGTTGATGCCAGAGGGGCTGGACCCGGATGATCTGATCAAGGCGCAGGGTGCGGGGGCGATGCAAAAGCTGCTCGATCAGGCGATCCCGATGGTGCAGCTGTTGTGGCAGCGTGAAACAGAGGGCCGCAATTTTGACAGTCCCGAGCGCAAGGCCGCTCTGGATAAGGCGCTGCGCGAAAAAATCATGCTCATCAAGGATCCTTCGATCCGCAGCCACTACGGGCAGGCGATCAAGGACATGCGTTGGGCGCTGTTTTCCAACCGCAAGGCACCCGCCGCGCGCAAGAGCGGGGGCGGGAGATGGAACCCGCGTCTTGACCCTTGGAAGCGCGATGTCAGCCCTGTGGCCACGTCACGCGCCTCGGCACTCGCGGCAGGGGCCACTGATCAGGACCATTTGCGTGAAGCTGTGATCCTTGCCACGCTGATTGTGGCCCCCGCTGTTGCACCCGAGTTCGAAACGGCACTGGAGCAGATGGACAGCCGTGATCCGATGCACCGTGATCTACAGGGCTGTCTTCTGCGTCATCTTGGCGCAGAGGATTTGCGCCATTGCATCGTCCAGGAGATGGGCGAGATGCCCCTTGAAAAACTGTTCGCGCAGAACCACGTAGCGATTAGCCC
>CAYZKE010000028.1:0-6777 GCA_964478505.1 uncultured Loktanella sp. | reverse complement strand
AAGAAAGAAGAGAAAAGCGCATTTGCGCAACTGATTGAGCAAATCTCCTTTGCAAAGGGGCGGGATCGGCCTAAGTCGTAGTTTGCGCAACAGATAAAAAGAACAAGACGCCAACTGCTTGCGAATCACCTCGATGCGAGGTTGATTCGAGTTTAACCGAATCAGCCGAATCACTTTGGCACGAAATAACGCATCCGAAAGGGCATTCCGCATGGCCGCGAAAGACAACGATGATCGCAAGGACGCTGACCAGGATGGTGATATCAGCCTTGATATGAGCCAAGCTGCGGTCAAGAAAATGATCTCTGATGCGCGCGAACGGGGCTATATCACATACGACCAACTCAATGCTGTTCTGCCACCCGAGCAGGTGTCGTCGGACCAGATCGAAGACGTGATGTCGATGCTGTCCGAAATGGGCATTCAGGTCACCGAAGAAGAAGAAAGCGAAGAGACCGAAGAAAACCAAGGCAATACGGCACTGGCCACCGTTGCGGGTTCACGAGAGGTCACGCTGGGCGGGGCCGAGGCTGAGAAACTTGATCGTACGGATGATCCGGTGCGGATGTATCTGCGCGAAATGGGCTCGGTCGAGCTTTTGTCGCGCGAAGGTGAAATCGCGATTGCCAAGCGGATCGAGGCTGGGCGCAACACGATGATCCTCGGGCTGTGTGAAAGCCCGCTGACGTTTCAGGCGATTACAATCTGGCGTGACGAACTTTTGTCTGAAGACATTTTGCTGCGCGATGTGATTGATCTGGAAACGACGTTCGGCAACCAGCTGGGTGAAGAGGGTGAAGAAACTGTCGTTGCCGCGGCCGCGGGCCAGACCGAAGAGAAGAAAGAAGCGAGCCAGGAACTTGACGCGGATGGCAACCCAATTGCCAAAGATGATGAAGACGACGATGACGATCAGGCCAACATGTCGCTGGCGGCGATGGAAGCCGCACTCAAGCCCCGCGTGCTTGAAACGCTGGAACTGATCGCGCGCGATTTTGCGGCCTTGTCCGATATGCAGGACGCGCGGATGTCGGCCACGTTGAATGAGGATTCATCATTCTCGGACAAGCAGGAAAAGAAATACCAGAAACTGCGCTCGGAAATCGTTGAGCTGGTGAATTCACTGCACCTGCACAACAACCGGATCGAAGCGCTGATCGACCAGCTCTATGGGATCAACCGCCGAATTATGTCGATTGACAGCTCCATGGTGAAGCTGGCCGACCAGGCCCGTATCAACCGCCGTGAATTCGTTGATGCCTATCGCGGCCGCGAGCTTGACCCGAACTGGCTTGATGACATGGCGGAAAAATCCGGTCGTGGCTGGCAGATGATGATCGAGAAATCGACTGGCAAGATCGAAGAACTGCGCGGCGACATGGCGCAGGTCGGTCAGTATGTGGGCGTTGATATCACCGAATTCCGCCGCATCGTGCAGCAGGTCCAGAAAGGCGAAAAAGAGGCGCGTCAGGCCAAGAAAGAAATGGTCGAGGCGAACCTCCGTCTCGTTATTTCGATCGCCAAGAAATACACAAACCGTGGTTTGCAGTTCCTTGATCTGATCCAGGAAGGTAACATCGGTCTGATGAAGGCTGTGGACAAGTTCGAATACCGTCGCGGTTACAAATTCTCGACCTATGCCACATGGTGGATCCGTCAGGCGATCACACGTTCAATCGCCGATCAGGCGCGCACGATCCGTATTCCGGTCCATATGATCGAGACGATCAACAAGCTGGTCCGCACCGGTCGCCAGATGCTGCACGAAATTGGCCGCGAACCGACACCAGAGGAATTGGCAGAGAAGCTGCAAATGCCTTTGGAAAAAGTTCGCAAGGTGATGAAGATCGCCAAAGAGCCGATTTCGCTGGAAACGCCGATTGGTGACGAGGAAGATAGCCAGCTTGGTGACTTTATCGAGGACAAGAATGCGATCCTGCCTTTGGATTCAGCGATCCAGGAGAACCTCAAGGAAACCACGACACGGGTTCTGGCGTCGCTCACACCACGCGAAGAACGCGTGCTGCGGATGCGTTTCGGGATCGGAATGAACACCGACCACACGCTTGAAGAAGTGGGTCAGCAGTTCAGCGTAACGCGCGAACGCATCCGTCAGATCGAGGCGAAAGCACTGCGCAAGCTCAAGCACCCAAGCCGGAGCCGGAAGCTGCGGTCGTTCCTCGACCAATAAGCTTCTGCAGCGTTGAAGAACAAGCCCCATCGTGTGCAACACGGTGGGGTTTTTCTTTGCCTATCGCAGTGGCGGCCTGCGCTCTTTTCACCCCGCAGAGAGGTGTCTATGCTCACGGAAAACAGGTGAGGTTCAATGGCACTCTTTTCCAAACTTTTCAGGGGCGGCAAGACATTGCTGGCGACCCCTGCGGAAACCTACAAAGACTGCACCATCACGCCGGCCCCCGAGAGAGCGAGCAATGGCTGGCGCATCGGGGCGCGCATCGAAAGGGACGGGCAGGTGCATGACCTGATCCGCGCCGATGTGCTGCAGTCCAAAGAGCAGGCCGAGGAGGCGTCGGTGGCCAAGGCCAAGCAGATGATCGACGAACAGGGTGATCGATTGTTTCGCTAAACGGCCCGTAAAAAGCCCGGCAGGGTACAAATATGCAAGGTCGGCCTTGCGCGGCTTCAGATCACAGATCACGCAGTTGGCCAACGGGTCACGCAGGGCAAGGATGATCCTGCCTTTTGGGGCAGTGATGATGCCCGTAGCCTGCCGATTGCTTCGGTTCTGAAGACCATGCTTGCGCTTTGTGGGGCGCCGTCCGATGCTGACACCATGCAAACGCAACTGATCATCGCAACAAACGGCCCGGGCCTCTACGAGTTTACCCACCAAGTGGCCGATTGGGCCAAGGGGACGGGCCTTTTGACTCTGTTTGTCCAGCATACTTCGGCCAGTCTTCTTATTCAGGAAAACGCAGACCCCGAAGTGCAGGTGGATTTGCAGAACTTCTTTGCGCGCCTGGTGCCGCCCACGACCGACCCCAGCATGGCCTATCTGACACATACCTATGAAGGTCCCGACGATATGCCTGCGCACATCAAAGCAGCAATGCTGCCGACCCATTTGAGCATTCCTGTGACCGATGGCCGGCTGGCCTTGGGCACGTGGCAGGGGATCTATCTTTTTGAGCACCGCGACAGGCCGCACCAGAGGCGCGTGATTGCGCATCTGGGTTGAGCGAAGGGGTGGAGCGAGTCGCAAAAGCAACACCTCAGCCCTGCATCTTGCGCCTTCATTTCCCCCCTACCCAAAACCTACCTGCGCTCATATAGTGCCTGTGGATAAGTAGGGCCGCGCTACCAGTCGTAGCCCCCCGCAAATGAATGAGGACTGAACATGCGTTGCCCGTTTTGTGGAAATGTTGACACACAGGTCAAAGACAGCCGCCCCGCCGAAGACCACGTGGCGATCCGCCGGCGGCGGTTTTGTCCGGCCTGTGGTGGACGGTTTACCACTTATGAACGTGTGCAATTGCGTGACCTTGTGGTGATCAAGACCAATGGCCGCCGCGAAGATTTCGACAGGCCCAAGCTGGAACGCTCGATCCGGATCGCTTTGCAGAAACGCCCTGTCGAGCCCGAGCGGATTGACCAGATGATCAGCGGCATCGTGCGCCGTCTGGAAAGCCTTGGCGAGACGGATATTCCATCCGGCACAATCGGCGAAATCGTGATGGAAAGCCTCGCGCGGATTGATACCGTGGCCTACGTGCGCTTTGCGAGTGTTTACAAGAACTTCCAGGCGGCAGACGATTTCGACAAATTCGTCAGCGAATTGCGCCCTGATCACAAAGACGATCTGGATACGTGACCCAGCACCAGGATGACCGGTTTATGGCGCTCGCCCTGATGTTGGGGCGGCGCGGGATGGGGCGTGTCTGGCCCAATCCTGCTGTGGGCTGCGTGATTGTCAAAGATGGTAAAATTGTCGGGCGCGGGTGGACGGCTGATGGTGGCAGGCCGCATGCGGAAACGCGCGCACTGGCACAGGCCGGGGCTGCGGCGGCAGGTGCGACCGCCTATGTCACGCTGGAACCCTGCGCGCATCACGGACAGACGCCGCCGTGTTCTCAGGCCCTGATTGGGGCGGGTGTGGCCCGTGTTGTCGTGGCGACGGGTGATCCTGACGCCCGTGTTGCAGGGCGCGGCATTGCGATGTTGCGTGATGCGGGGATAACCGTGGACTGTGGTGTGTGCGAAGCCGAGGCACAGCGCGATCATGCGGGGTTCTTGCTGCGGACCACCCGAAACCGTCCCTTTGTGACGTTGAAAATGGCCGGCACGCTGGACGGGCGCATTGCAACCGCCACAGGGGAAAGCCAATGGATCACCGGACCCGAGGCGCGCCGCGATGTGCATATGCACCGCGCGCGCCATGATGCGGTCATGGTGGGCGCGGGAACGGTGCGTGCCGATGATCCGTCCTTGACGGTGCGGGGGCTGGGGATTTCGCGCCAACCGGTGCGTGTTGTTGTGTCGCGTGCGATGAAAATTCCCGCCTTAGCCCTGCTTGCGCAGACGGCACATGAGGTACCTGTCTGGCTTTGTCACGGGGCCGAAGCGGATGTCACCGAGTGGACGACAAAGGGCGCACAAAGCTTGCCCTGTGCCACGGCATCAGGCCAGGTGGAGCCGCGCGCGGTAATGGAAGCACTGGCCGCAAAGGGTGTGACCCGCGTGTTTTGCGAAGGCGGTGGCATGCTGGCCGCGTCGCTGCTGAACGCGGGTCTGGTGGATCAGTTGATTGTCTATTCTGCAGGGGCCGCAATCGGGGCCGAAGGCACGCCGATGCTGGCGGCCATGGGGGTTGATCGTTTGGCCTCTGCGCCGCGTTTTGCCTTGGACAGCGTGAGGCCCTTGGGACAGGATATCTGCCACATCTGGTCGCGCCTGCCTGCCGTCTAGCGCCACAAAAACGCGTAGCTTGCGAAAACCCCCTGAAGTTTTGCCAGGCTGCGATTGAAGATGCTGTGTTTTGGCAAGTCATTGTTTTCAATGCGATCTACGATCACTTCGACCGGACAAGGTAAACCTGTTACCGGATCGCGATAGCGCGGATAGGTGATCAGTGTGCCATGCACCAAAGCCGCGAGATCCAACCGCGCCTGACGGCGCGGCTCGGGCATGGCGCGGTCATCGGTCAGGCTCCAGCCAGCATAGAAGGGCGTGCCCAGACAGGTGACTTTCTTGCCGCGCAAAAGTGCCTCAAAACCCAAGAGAGAGGTCATGGTCCAAACCTCATCCACCGCGTCGATCGCGTCGATGGGATCGGTGCCCGCCAGCACGACATCGGCCAGTTCTGCCGCATGGGCAACCGCACCGGGGCGCAGGCCTGCTTCGACATCAGGATGAGGTTTATACAGGATCGCAGCGGCGGGATTTGCTTTGCGCACGACCTCAAGCAGGGCCAGATTGGTGGTCACCTCGCTGCTGCCATGGATGACTGACGCGTCGTCCTCGACCTGACCGGGCACAAGGATGCGGCGGCCTTTGGGCAGATCGGGCAGCGGTTTGGCGGTGAGGTTGTATTTCGACAACCGCGCCTCGGCGATCCGTTCGATCAAGGCTGCTGCCCGTGCGCGTTCATGGTCGCTCAGATCTCGCGCGGCGTTGAGCAGTGTTTCCAACCGGCTGGGCCGCGTGGCGTCGTAATAGATGCCCTGATCATCCAGAACGAGGCTGAGCGGCGCGATCAAATCGGCACCCAGCCCGCGGGAGCGCAGAAAGCCGTCCTCGACCAGCACCGCATCCTTTGCGCCGGTGCTGGCCCAACGCATCAGGCGGCGGTTCTTGGCGCGGGTGACGTCGCCCGCCTTGGGAGCGCGCAGGAATTTCACAGGCTTGGGGCGCCCGAAGAAATCCTGCAGGGTCCTGCGTTTCCAAAGCCGCATATCGGCGGCGACCCAGCCTTGATAATCATCGCGCCATGCTTGTGCCTCGGCGGCGAGTGTCGCGGCGGCCTCTTCAAAGCTGCACAAACGGTCATGAAACGGATCGTACCACGTGGGATAGAGGATCATGGCGGCGGCAAAAAGCTGGGCGCGGGTCAGGTTGCGTTGGCGGCGCTGCAGCGGTTTGCGATCATCTGTTAGCCCCCAGCCCATGTAGAAAGGTTGGCCGAAGACGACAGGTTTGTGCCCGGCAAGGATGGCTTCAAAGCCGAGCTGCGAACTGACCGTGTAGACGGCAATGGCGCCTTCCAAGAGCGCCCAAGGCGACAGGTTGTCATCAGCAAGCGCAATGCGCGCGTTTGTATCTTTCTGGGTGAAGTACCCTTTGCGGTGCCCTGCCGCGGTTTCCGGATGCGACTTTATCAGGATCTGGGCATTGGGAAATTCGGTTTGCGCGTAGAACAGCATCTCGCGGAAGGTATTGCTGTCCGCGCCTGATGCTGTGACCGAGGCGTCTTTGCGGCTTTGGTCGATCACCAGAACATAGCCCGGCTCAGGGACGGGCAACGCAGGATCAAAGGCGTTGTACTTTGACAGATGTCCCGATTTCAGCATTTCGATCCCGGCGCGCGCGCGGTTCAGCAGGGCGGTATCGTCCAAAGGCTCTTCGGCAAGGATGAGTTCCAGATCAGATTCAGTTGCAGGATCGAAATGCACGCCACGTCGGTCAATATTCAGGCCAATGGGCGGCGCGCCGTCGCGTCCCAGCCCCACAGAGCGCAGAAAACTGTCTTCGACGCGCAGGATTGGTGCATTGCGCTTTGCGGCCACCGCTTCACCGCGCGGGGATGTGGGGCTGTGCCCC
>CAYZKE010000027.1:0-14985 GCA_964478505.1 uncultured Loktanella sp. | reverse complement strand
GCCCGGTTTGCAAGGTCGCCTTGAGCGTTGATTGATCCCGCAACCCCCGCTAGAAGCCTGTGAAATCAATTTACGGAGAAACCCATGTCCAATGCTGCCCTTGAGACCGCAATCGAAGCCGCGTGGGATGCCCGCGATACAATCACCTCTGCCACAACCGGTGAAACCCGTGAGGCAATCGAGGAGACGCTGAATGCGCTGGACAGTGGCAAACTGCGTGTCGCCGAGCGTCAGGATGATGGCAGCTGGCATGTCAACCAATGGGCGAAGAAAGCCGTGCTGCTGGGCTTCCGCATCAAGGACATGGAGCCACAGTCCGGTGGACCCCAAGGCGGCGGCTGGTGGGATAAGGTCGACAGCAAATTCAAAGGCTGGGGTGCCGACGACTGGAAGACTGCCGGTTTCCGTGCGGTCCCGAATTGTGTCGTGCGCAAGTCCGCCTTTATCGCGCCCGGTGTTGTGCTGATGCCATCCTTCGTAAACCTCGGCGCCTATGTCGACGAAGGGACAATGGTTGATACATGGGCAACTGTCGGCTCATGTGCGCAGATCGGCAAGAACGTGCACCTGTCTGGCGGTGTGGGCATTGGCGGCGTGTTGGAACCCATGCAGGCCGGTCCGACCATCATCGAGGACAACTGCTTCATCGGGGCGCGCTCCGAGGTGGTGGAAGGCTGCATCGTGCGCGAAGGTTCGGTTCTTGGCATGGGTGTGTTTATCGGCCAATCGACCAAGATTGTGGACCGCGAAACCGGAGAAGTCATGTATGGCGAAGTGCCCCCCTACTCGGTTGTTGTCGCAGGCTCGATGCCGTCCAAGAACAACGTCAGCCTTTACTGTGCCGTGATCGTCAAGCGGGTGGACGAACGGACACGGTCCAAGACTGGCATCAATGAACTGCTGCGCGACTAGATGATTATCAGCCGGTATCTGGCGCGCAAGCGCGTGGCGGCGGGCATTCGTCCGTCGTTCCGGCAGGCGTGGTTACCCGTGCTCGCCGATACAGCAGCCATTGGTCTGGTGCTTTCGCTGATCTTTCTGCCCGTCGTCTCTGCAACACTGGTGATGGAACTGTCGCTTGTCTGGCGTATGGTCGTGCTGTTCGTCGTGATTTACATGCCGTTGCAGATCGTGGTCATCTTCTCGACCGTATGGGCAGTCCGGTCGCGCTATGAAGAGAAAGACGACAAATGAGCAAGAAAGAAAGCCGCCAGCAGGTCTATACATTGCTCGTCGAGGTCGGCCGCAATGCGGGTGACGGTCTTCCTGATGGCGCCATCGGTGCGGCACTCATGTGCTATGCCAGCGGCGTGGATGAAGCAGAAGCCGTCCGCGAAACAGTAGCGATCCTCAAGCAGGCCGACCTCGCCCCGCTGGATGTCTCGGGCTATGGAACGTTGGACGAACGGTTGGCCGAAGGCCATGATATATCCGATGATGAAAGGGCCTTGATGGCCCGCGCGTTGGAAGAAAACAGCGTGATTGTCGCCCAAATGACCCCGTTCTTCGACAAGGTCTAGACAGTACACAGCAGCGCAGAGCGCAGCAGGATCAAAATAACCACGACTTGCAGCAACATTTGGGCGGCGAAGAAGCCTCTGTTTCCTGACAGAACAGCCAAAAGCCGTTTGCGCGCACCGATCAGAAGCGCAAAAAACGTGCCCAGCATCGCCAGCCCGATGATCATCCCGGCCTGAAAGCCGATAATACCTGTCAGACATGCCTGTGTAGAAATGCTGCGTTCCGCAGTGAAGTAGAGGCCTGCGCCAGCGACGCCCGCTTGCCCAAGACCAAGCAGAAAAAGTGGCACTGCCATGGGAAGGTTTGAGCGGCGCAAAAACGCCAATGTATGCCAAGCCACAAGCCCGAACAAAAGAAAGAGCCAAAGCGGGACGGGGGCAACTGCTATATAAATCATCAAAAAAGGGCCTGTTTGAGATCAAAACCTGTCAAGCAGACACCCCTGCCTCCGGAACCGCTTTGTGGTTTTGGCCGACGCGGACTAGATACATGGGACGCATGCGCTGATCTACCATAGGCTATCATGAAAACGATTTTGCAACAGACCTTGCCCGATGCCCACGAAGGCGACCCGCGCCTGCCGGGAACGATGCCATGTGCGGCGAACGACTGGCTGCGCGTCGATGCATCCTATAGTGCGCAAATGGCCTATCGCGCCCAGCTTCTTGCGACACGACCGGAGGCTGTTCTTTACGAGAACGACCGGACAAGCGAAACCGGGCAAGAAGTCCTGTCCGAGGCTTTGGATATTCTGCCTGATCTAGGGTTTCGGGTGAGGGATGATCAGGTGATTTGCCCCGATGGGCGGCACGTATCGCTGGACCGCCATGCCCCGCTGCACACGCTCGGGCATCTGGTGCAGGAGGATATTTGTATTTTGGAAAAACAGGGTGACGAGCATGTGATGACAAGCGCCGTTCTGTGCTTTCCTGCGAACTGGCGGTTGGCCGAAAAGATCAACCGTCCGCTGACGGGCATTCACGTGCCTGTACCTGAGTATGACGACAATATCGCGGCTCGCGTGCAACGGCTGTTCGACGGTGTACAGGTGGGGCGTCCGCTCTGGCGCTTCAACAAATTGCGTTATGTCGATCCGGATCTGCATCAGCCCTACAAACGCGAGACCGACGATGTGATGCCCTATACGCGATCAGAGCGGCAATGCATCTTGCGGCTGCCGCGCACGCAGGCGGTTGTCTTCACGATCCATACCTATGTGGTCCGCAACGCCCGATAGGTCTTGCGGGGCTGCCAAAGCAGAGCCCCGCGCCGTAATCATTTGCGTGTTGCCGCCCAGTGTTCGCTGTTTGCGCAAAGTGTCGAGCGCTTGTGCGACGGGTCGTCCTTCATCCGCATCGCGGACCGTGAGGCGAGAAATGCCAGTACTGCGACAAAACCTAACTTACCGAAAGCGAGCATAGCCATTAGTGAACCCATTGTTCATCTCCATGAATTGGTGTGTCGTTTGGTATTGCTTTAACTACGATGCCAATTGATGTGCGGATCTGAAAAATCTATTATTTTCAATAGTATACATGCGCATACCCCGAAATTCCTCGCAAGTTCAAGCGTTTGGGGTGGTCATGTCATCTTGTCGCAGGGTCAGTAAAAGAGAAGCAGGGCCGCCGCGAAATAGAGCGCGAGGCCGATCCAGCCAAAGCTGGCGGCAAGAACCGCCAAGGCAAAAAGCACGCCAAGAAGCACCGCCATTTCCCAGTAACTCTTGCCGCGCGGTTGGGTTTCCATACGCGCAACCTCGTCGTGCAGGTCGCGCTGCAGAATGCGCGCGGTCACATAGGCCGTGACGCGAAAGCCCGTCTTACGGGCCTTGGCCAGATGTAGCTGAAACTCCTCCATGACCGTTGTTAACAAGGCTGGGAGCAGGTTCCAAGTGATCCTTCACCAACCAATCGCAATTTGCATCCCGCAGCGCTTCCCGCTAGCCATACGACAAAGAGGAGTCCCCCATTATGCCCGTCGATCCCGTTGCCCTGACTGCCGATCTTGTCCGCTGCCCATCGGTCACGCCTGAGGAAGGCGGCGCGCTGGTGTTGCTGGAAAAGGTACTGACGCAAGGTGGGTTTACCTGCACGCGGGTGGACCGTGGCGGGGTTTGCAATCTTTATGCGCGTTGGGGGCGGCAAGGGGCCAATCGGACCTTCGGTTTTAACGGCCATACAGATGTTGTGCCTTTGGGGGATGAGGCGGCGTGGACGATGCCGCCCTTTGGCGCCGAGATCAAAGACGGTTTTCTCTATGGGCGCGGTGCGACGGATATGAAGTCGGGCGTCGCCGCCTTTGCTGCCGCAGCACTCGATTTCGTCGCTGATACACCACCGGACGGGGCGATCGTGCTGGCCATCACCGGCGATGAAGAAGGCGACGCCCTTGATGGCACGACCGCATTGCTTGACTGGATGGCGACCAACAACGAGACGATGTCGGTCTGTCTGGTGGGCGAACCCACCTGCCCCGATGTGATGGGCGAGGCGATGAAAATCGGGCGGCGCGGGTCTATGGCCGCTTTTTTCACCGTGACCGGCGTTCAGGGCCATGCGGCCTATCCGCATCGCGCCAAGAACCCGATGCCTGCCATGGCGCGTCTGATGGATGTGCTTTCCAGCCGCGTGCTGGATGAGGGGACCGCGCATTTTGATCCGTCATCACTGCAAGTGCTCACGATCGACACCGGCAACCCCGCGACCAATGTCATCCCCGCCCAAAGCAAGGCCACGGTCAACATCCGCTTTAATGACATGCACACGAGTGCTGCGCTGACGGCCTGGATGCAGGACGAGGCAGATCAGGTCGCCGCTGAATTTGGCGTGAAGATAGCCATGCGGGTGAAGGTTTCGGGGGAAAGCTTTCTCACGCCACCCGGTGAACTGTCGGACCTGATTGCGGGCGCGGTCGCGGCTGAAACGGGGCGCAAGCCGGAACTCTCCACCTCGGGTGGCACATCGGATGCACGGTTTGTCAAAGATCACTGCCCAGTTGTAGAGTTCGGTCTGGTGGGCAAGACGATGCATCAGGTGGATGAACGGGTCGAGGTGGCGCAAATCGGGCAGCTCAAGGCGATTTATACCCGTATCCTGACGGACTATTTTGCGTAAACCTTCGGCGTGACTGGCGCTGACCCAAATCTCTTGTAAGAGATTTGACCAATTCCTGCGAAGGAATTGGCTGTTTTCCTTTTGTCATGCTAGGCGGTGATTATGACACGCATTCCTTCCAAATCCGAAATCCTTGCATGGATCTCGGAGCACCCCACCAGAGCCGCCAAACGCGATATCGCGAAGGCCTTTGGTATCAAAGGTGCGGCCCGCATCGACCTGAAGCGCGTACTGCGCGAGCTGGAGGATGAAGGCAAGCTGACCAAGCGGCGCAGCTCGTACCGCGATGCCGAAGAACTGGCCCCTGTCGCTGTGCTTGAAGTGATCGAGGCGGATGCCGATGGCGATCTTTTCGCACGGCCCTTGGAGTGGAAAGGCGAAGGGGCCGAGCCGCGCATCCTGATGATGCTGCGTTCAAGCGATCCCGCCCTTGGCCCCGGCGACCGGATTTTGGGGCGTCTGACCGTCGATAAAACCGAGGACCACAGCCACACCGCCCGCATGATCCGCCGGATTGGCACCAATCCTTTGCGCATCCTGGGTGTGTTTCGTCAGGCCTCGGAAGGGGGGCGTGTCCTGCCTATTGATAAGGGCGCAGACAAACAGTGGACCGTCGCCGCTGGTGCGACGGGTGGCGCCAAGGACGGCGAGTTGGTCGAAGCCGAGCAAGCCGGACCCAAAGGCCGCATGGGCCTGCCCAAGGCGCGGATCGTGGCACGACTGGGTGATCCGACCGCGCCCCGTGCCGTCTCTTTGATTGCGATCCACCAGCACGGCATTCCCGATCATTTCCCCGATGAGGCCGTGGCCGAGGCCGACGCGGCCACGCCTGCAGGGCTGGACGGGCGCAAGGATCTGCGTGATCTGCCACTCATCACCATTGATCCGTGGGACGCGCGCGACCGCGATGATGCCTGCTATGTTCAGGCCGACCCTGACCCCAAAAACGAGGGTGGCTTTATCATCTGGGTGGCGATTGCCGATGTTGCACATTATGTCACGCCCAATTCAGAACTGGACCGTGAGGCGCGCAAGCGCGGCAATTCCACCTATTTCCCCGACCGTGTGGTGCCGATGCTGCCCGACCGGCTCTCGGGTGATCTCTGCTCGCTGCATGAAGGGGTAGAGCGGGCCTGTCTGGCTGTATCGATGCGGATTGATTCGGCCGGCAACAAGATTGATCATGCCTTTTATCGCGGGCTGATGAATTCGAAAGCCTCGCTGAATTATGAAGAGGTGCAGGCCGGCGTTGACGGGCAACCCAATGAGAAGGTTGCCCCGATCCTCGAGCCAATCATCAAACCGCTTTATGCCGCTTTTGCAGCCTTGATGAAGGCACGCGCGCAACGGCAGCCGCTGGAACTGGACCTGCCCGAACGCCAGATCGTGCTGGATGATGCGGGCAAGGTAAGTTCGGTGCAGTTCAAAGAGCGCCTCGATGCGCATCGGCTAATCGAGGAATTCATGGTGTTGGCGAATGTCGCCGCGGCCGAGACACTGATCGCCAAGAAATCACCGCTGCTCTTTCGTGTGCATGAAGAACCAAGCCCCGAAAAGCTTGATGCCCTGCGCGAGGTCGCGACGGCCTCGGGCCTTGTGCTGGCCAAGGGACAGGTGTTGAAGACCGCGCACTTGAACAAGCTTTTGGCAGGCGCTGAAGGCACCGAAAATGACGAGCTGATCAATATGGCGACGCTGCGGTCGATGACGCAGGCCTATTATTCGCCCGATAATTTTGGGCATTTCGGCCTTGCGCTACGATCCTATGCGCATTTCACATCGCCAATTCGCCGCTATTCGGATCTGATCGTCCACCGTGCGCTGATCAAGGCCCACGGATGGGGTGAAGACGGGTTGAGCCCCTGGGATATCGAACATCTGTCAGAGACCGCCCAGATCATCAGCGATACCGAGCGCCGCTCCATGACGGCAGAACGTGATACGACAGACCGGTATCTGGCAGCGTTTCTGTCTGACCGTATCGGCGCGGAACTGGGTGGACGGATCAGCGGGATTGCCAAATTTGGTGTCTTTGTGAAGCTGGACGAAACCGGTGCCGATGCCATGATCCCGATCCGGACATTGGGACGCGAGTATTTCCATTATGACGCAGACACCCAGACGCTGATGGGCGCAGATACCGGCATGGTGATCGGGCTGGGCCAGCGTGTGACGGTCAAGCTGGCAGAAGCGGCCCCTGTGACCGGCGGGCTGATTGTCGAATTGCTGACGCTCGATGACCACAACGTGCCGCGGGGCCCGTCCAAGGGGCGGGGCAAACCGCCACGGCGCAAGATGGGATTGGCCCGCAAGAAAGCGGCAAAGACAGCGCGCAAGGTCAAGCGGACGCGGAAGTAGCCTTGCGCAGATGATAGATCAGGCCGTGGTGCACCAAAAGCCGCAGGCGCGCGGGTGCGATATCATCGGCGCACCAAAACACCACAGCGCGATTGCCTTCGATCTGGTCCAAACCCCCGAACGTCGCGGCATAGGTGCTGATGATATCCGTGCCGCAATGCGCGAAGATGGCCACACCACCGCCTTTTGCCAACCCGACCCGCAGGGTTGAGCCTGATTTTGTCTCAGGCGTCAGATAGGACGGTTGCCCCCACTTCAGGCTCTCTTCCACCTGCCCCACCTCTGGCTTGGCGTCAGCGACCTCAAAGATCAGATCGCGTAACGATAGGGCCATATCCCGTTCGACCGTAGGAAATGCCGCAAAGACGCGCGCCACCTTGTCGTCGGAGAATGGGTATTTCATAGCTCTATCCCCTTCATGGCCCGCTCATCGAAACCATACCGGCAAAAAGCCGCGCCGTGAACAAGAGTTGACTTGGGTCCGCCGCTTTTTGCTTTATCACTAAGAAAAAACGAGGAGAGCAAACATGCACCGCAGGCACTTTATCGCAACAGGATTGTCCGCTTTGGCTCTGCCACAAGCCGCCACAGCAAACGCCGCAGGTTTTCCCAACTGGATAGCGGGCTTTCGCAGTCGCGCGCGCAATGCAGGGATTTCTGATCGCACCTTTGACGCGGCCTTTGCCAATGTGAGCTATCTGCCCGACAGTATCGAACGCGACCGCAATCAGGCCGAATTCGTGCGCCCTCTGGCTGATTATATGGCCTCAGCTGTGTCCGAGACCCGCGTCACCACAGGGCGCGAAATGGTGCGGCGCTATGCCAATGTGCTGGCCCAGATCGAGGCACGGTTTGATGTGGAGCCTGCGGTCGTCACTGCCGTTTGGGGTATGGAAAGCAACTATGGGTCGCGGCGTGGCGACACGCCCTTGATCTCAACCCTTGCGACACTGGCCTATGACGGGCGACGTGGCCAGTTCTTTGAAAGCCAACTGATTGCAGCCTTGAAGATCTTGCAGAACGGCGATGTGGCGCCAGCGAATATGACAGGGTCCTGGGCCGGTGCGATGGGACATACGCAGTTTATTCCCACGTCCTATGAGGCTTATGCCGTAGATTTCACCGGCGACGGGCGACGCGATATCTGGGCCGATGATCCCACCGATGCGCTTGCCTCGACAGCAGCCTATTTCCGGCGCTTCAACTGGCGCAAAGGCCAGCCTTGGGGGGTCGAGGTGCGCCTGCCGCAGGGGTTTGACTATGAACAAACAGGGCGGGCCGTGACCCGCAGCCCTGCCGATTGGGCGCAGCGTGGTGTCGTAGGCGTCGATGGGCGGGCGGTGCCGAATTATGGCGATGCGACCCTGACCACGCCAACCGGTGCGGGTGGTCCTGCCTTCATGCTGTTCCGCAACTATGATGTGATCAGCCGCTACAACAATGCCGAGGCCTATATCATCGGTGTCGGCCATCTTTCGGATCGGATCCGTGGCGCGGGGCCGTTTCAGGCGGCCTTTCCAGCCGATGAGCGCCGCTTGCGTCGTGCCGAGCGGCGTGAGTTGCAGCAGCGGCTGACAGATGCGGGGTTCTCAACAGGCGGTGTTGACGGGCAGATCGGCCCAAATAGCCGTGCTGCGATCCGCGCCTATCAGCGCGCCATTGGCCTGCCCGCGGACGGGCATCCGTCCTTCGCCCTATTGCAAAGGCTGCGCTGAACAATCACCGCCCTGCATGCATCTGGTAAGCGTATCTAGAACGGCCTGTGTCGGCTCTTCAAAGATGCGCCCGCCGCAGGGGCCGGCCTGAATGGTCAGCGGCGGATCGGTTGCTTCGACGAAATAGACAGCATCGACGCCGCTTTGCGCCGTCCCGCACCACGGACCGGCACAGCCGATTTGCAGGACAAGATCGGCGGCATAGTCGATCGTAAAGCCGTCAGGCGACAAGCCGTGCCCAATGAAACGTGCGGGGATCGGCTCTGGCGTGTGCATCTGTTTTTCCATCACCGCAGGCGGCAAGTCTGCCTCGTTGAATGACAATTGCCCGTAAAGCACGAAATAGGTTTCGGGTGCATCCGCGAGCTGTCGGAATGTCATCATCGGATCGGGGCGCATACAACTGAGCGCATGGGCCTGCCCGCTTACAATGGTAAGGGCTACGGCAAGAAGGTGGGGTTTCATCGGAGTGATCCTCTGTTTGGATTCAAGCTTTGACGACGTGTACTCACAAATCCTTGAGAAAACCTTTGGCAACATCAGAGTTTCGGGCCGAATTCCGCCAAAACCTGCTCATAGACGGCACGTTTGAAGGGTACGATACTCTCGACCAGTTGATCGGGGGCCATCCATTGCCATGCAGTGAATTCGGGGGTTTCGGTTTGCAGATTGATCTCGTGATCCATCCCGTGAAACCGCATCAGGTACCATTTCTGCTCTTGCCCGCGATAACGGCCTTTCCAGATGTTCGGCACCAGATCATGCGGCAGATCATAGCGGATCAGACCCGCACTCTCGGCCTCGATCGTGACCAGCTTGGGCGCGATGCTGGTTTCTTCTTCTAACTCGCGCAGGGCTGCGTCACGACAGTTTTCGCCTTTGTCTACGCCGCCTTGGGGCATTTGCCACGCGTCGGTATCACGGTCTTTGCGTTGAGCGACAAAAACATGTCCGCGCGGATTGGCCAGCATGATGCCGACGCAAGGGCGATAGGGCAGGTCTGCAATCTCTTCAGGGGTCATAAACGGGCCTTGGTGTTTCATGGGGCGTGCCTTTTGGGTTTGGCTCAAGAATAGAGGCAATGCCAGCGGTTATGCGATAACAAGCCGCGTTTCATGGCGGATGCGGGCCGCAATCCAGCGTAGATGGTCAGGGCGAAAAGCCACGCACCCCGCCGTGGGCCGCCCGGGACCGCGCCAGGCGTGCAGGAAGATCGCCGAACCGCGCCCCTTGACCGCATAGGGCCAGTTCCAGTCGGTCAGGATCACCAGATCATACATCGGATCAGCACGGCGCAGGCGCTCATGGCTGTGCGGATAGGGCGCGCGGACCATGAGGTTGTAATCCTCGTGTTTGGGATCATCGGACCACAGATCAGAGGGGCCAATCGGCAGCGCCCAATCCGCAGGCCGCGCCATGCGGTCAGGGCGGTAGAGCATCCCCACAAGGCGATGCGTGCCGCGCGGGGTCGCGCCATCGCCCTCTTTCTTGCGGGCCGCCACCCCCCCGCGTCCGATGGTGCAGGGAAAACGGCGATTCAGAAACCGCAGGTGCGTAGGAGTGAGGACAAGGTCGGTCTGTTTCATGAAACACGCATGATGATTTCTTCGGTCTGCACGTACTTGAGCGACAAGACTTCCATTTTACGCCTGTCCAGTTGGATGCGAAACGACAACTCGGTCCCAAGCCGCTGCGCACTTCTGCGAAGGGCGGATCGTGGGGTCACACGTGCAAGGAGCACCTGCCGTCATGCCGCACACAGCTCGCGCAAATACGCCAGAACCTTTGACTTTTCGTGTTTATGCCAAAGCCGATACGCCACGCCAAAATAGGATCGTGTCGGGATATAAGTGTAATCCCCCAAGCCATCAATAATCACAAGACGCAGCGGCCTTTTGTCTGCATCCCGCAGAATAAGGATATTCGAGGGATTGAGGTCTCTGAAAATGACCTTGTCATTGCCGAAATCCTCGAAAAGTTGATCGACAAGCGGAGCGACGTCATCAAAGCTGATGTCCTGCTGCTTTCCGAGGTGCCTTAGCGTCATCGACAGGTCGGGTGATCCTTCATCGCTTATTTTCTGAACAAGCTGCCCAAGCCCAAGGGACGTGTCGGAAAAACCGCGAAATTCGGGCATGTAGTGCGGGCAATTTCCGCGTCGGTTCAAGCAGGCAATGTAATGTTTGTATTCGACATACCATTCACGATACTGGCCAAACCACCATGTCTCCAATTCAAAGTATGCGCCTAAACGAAATCGCTTTTTTCTCGGCCTGTAGATCTTGATCAATAGACCATCATCATCAGGGTGTTGATAGACATCACGCCCGGCGCCCTTGGCAATCCGGTCTTCGGGATTGAGTTTAATCATATTATAAAGCAGTCATAGCACGCCTGTTGGCGACGTTTCGTTCTTGCGACACACGAAAGTGGTGCGTTTTCATAATTCATAATAAGTGCCCTGACTTCGCGGCCTTAGTCGCAAGATAGGCATGGTTGTGCCGGTTGCCGCCGACTTTCAGCGGGACACGCTCCGTCACTTCGATACCGCAGTGTTCCATCCGCGCGACCTTGGCGGGGTTGTTGGTCAGCAACCGCACAGCCTTGAAACCCATCCGTTTGAGAATTTCAGCACCGATCCGGAAATCACGCTCGTCGTCCTCAAAGCCCAAGCGGTGGTTTGCCTCGACCGTGTCAAAGCCTTGGTCCTGAAGGGAATAGGCGCGCATTTTGTTGGCAAGGCCGATGCCGCGGCCCTCTTGGTTCAGGTAGAGCAGCACCCCCGTTCCTTCCGCGCCCATTTGCGCCAGCGCACCGCGCAGTTGCGGGCCGCAGTCGCACTTCAGCGATCCCAGTAGATCGCCGGTGAAACAGGCCGAGTGTAGGCGCGAGAGCACAGGTTTGCTACGGTCTGGCTGGCCGATTTCGACGGCATAGTGTTCTTCGGCCCCGTCATCGGGGCGGAAGATGTGCAGGCGTCCGGCCTCTGAGACCTCAAGCGGGAGCCGCGCAGAGATGATCGGATTCAGGGGGCTGAGGTCTGTGTTGAGGGCTGCATTTGCGGGGATCAGCGTCAGATTGTGCTGGCTGGCAAAATCCGCTGCATTTTCCAAGGGCAAGACGACAGCGGCGGGCAGCAGGCGCGCGGCCTTGACCAGCGCAATCGCGGCGCGGTGCAACTCGGCAGGACCGTCGCGCAAGGTTTGCAGCGGGCCCTTCATAGGTGCGCGCAGATCGTCGGCGGGGTCTGCGACAGCGCGGACCCAGTTGATTGTCGCGTCGGATGGCAGAAGGATCCGCGCGATATCTCCGTCATAGGCGCGGGCCTTGAGGGTCTCGGCCCGCCGCCCTGTTACGGCCAATACCGCCGGCCCGCCCAAGGCGCGCAGATCGGCCAGACGTGCCGCATCCAGCGTCTCGCCTGCCAGCACCAGCGCGCCGCCTTCCAGCACGACAGGGACACCCATGCGCAGGTCAGCGCGGGCGCGCGCCAGTCGTTCAGTGATATCGGGGCCAAATGCCATCTGCGTCCGCCTGTGATTTGTTTCAACTGATAGCTGTTTGCGCGGGAAAGTGAAACAATTGCGCAAAAAATCACACGTCCGTGTGAAAGCGTGAAGCCTTTGCTTGTTTGGCCTGCAACATGAACCAAATTAGATCTCATAACGAAGGAGGATGTCATGGGACAGCTCAAGAAGATTCTACTCGTCGATGATGACGACGACCTGCGTGAAGCGCTGGGCGAGCAATTGTTGATGACCGAAGATTTTGACGTTTTCGAGGCAGACGATGGCGCCAACGCGATGATCAAGGCCAAAGAGGGCCTGTATGATCTGATGATCCTCGATGTGGGTCTGCCGGATACAGACGGGCGCGAACTTTGCCGCCTGATGCGCAAGCAGGGCGTGAAATGCCCGATCATTATGCTGACCGCGCAAGACAGCGATGCAGACACCATTCTGGGTCTGGACGCGGGGGCCAATGACTATGTCAGTAAGCCATTCAAATTCCCTGTACTTTTGGCCCGTATCCGCAGCCAGTTGCGCACGCATGAACAGTCAGAAGATGCTGTTTTCCAGCTTGGGCCGTACACATTCAAACCCGCTCAAAAGCTGTTGGTGACTGAGGACGACAAGAAGGTTCGCCTGACCGAAAAAGAGACAAATATCCTCAAATTCCTGTACCGCGCGACCGACGGTGTTGTCGCCCGCGACGTGCTTTTGCATGAGGTTTGGGGCTATAATGCGGGTGTGACCACGCACACATTAGAGACACATATTTACCGTCTTCGCCAAAAAATAGAACCAGATCCGTCAAATGCGCGCCTTCTTGTGACCGAATCTGGTGGCTATAGATTGGTTGCGTAGTACTCCGACCCGGTGATTTTGGTCTTCCCTCCTGTTATCACCGGGTCTCAAGTTCCCGCCGGAGATCGGGTTATATCTCCACCTCCCTGTTGGACTTGCCCGGGCTTCGTGCCCGGGCGTTTTTTTGGCAGTGGCAATTTGCAATGCGCGCCTTACCTTTTGTCCTGAACAACAGGAGACGAACCATGAAATCCGCCAAGCATTTTCTAGAAGAAGCCAACGCACATGTTGTGCGCATCACCGCCGAGCAGGCGATTGCAAAACATGCCGAGGGCAAATCCACCTTCATCGACGTGCGCGATAGTGGTGATATCGCAAAATCAGGTACGATCGCCGGTGCCCACCGTGTGCCACGCGGGTTTATCGAATTTGCAGCTGATCCGGAGATGCAGTTCCACAACCCGATTTTCGACAAAGACGCCGAGCTTTGCCTTGTCTGTGGCGCAGGCGGACAGGCCGCATTGGCGGGCAAGACGCTGAAGGACATGGGGTACAAAGACGTGATCAACGTCGGCGGTATCGGCGACTGGAAAGAGGCCGGCGGCCCGACCGAAGACTAGGCCAGCGCCTGATCCCAATCGGCGATGAGGTCGCCGATATCCTCGATCCCGACGGATACGCGGATCAGGTTCTCAGGAATACCGGTGTGCGGTTCAATCGTGTGCCGGTGTTCCACCAGACTCTCGACGCCCCCCAGAGATGTCGCGCGCAAGAAGAGTTCCAGTTTCCCGACAACGCGCAAAGCGTCCTCCCGCCCCCCTTTGACAAGCACCGACATTAGGCTGCCAAAGCCGCCGGTCATCTGTTGGCAGGCAATGTCGTGGCCTGTGTGCGAGGGCAGACCGGGGTAGAATACGCCTTCAACAGCGGAATGGGCCAGCAGGTGTTCTGCCAGCATCTGGGCATTCTGCGACATACGCTCAACCCGCAAAGGCAGCGTGCGCATGGCCCGCGTCAGTAGCCAAGCCTCGAACGGCCCAAGGATCGCACCCGCCATTTTGCGATCGGCACGGATCGTGTTCCAGATCGGCGCGTCTTTGGCGCGGGTCGAAAGTACGCCTGCCAGAACGTCGGAATGGCCGTTGATGCCCTTGGTCGCGGAATGCATGACGATGTCAGCCCCGAAATCGAGCGCGCGTGTCAGGATGGGCGTGGCGGCTGTGGCATCGACGACCAGTGTCGCGTCGCTGGCGTCAGCGACCGCACGGATATCCACGGTTTCCAGCCAAGGGTTCGAGGGGGTTTCAACAAAAACCAGATCGGCAGCTCGCGACTGGCAGGTGGTCACCAGCGCCTCGGCCTCTACTTCGATGAGGGTGATATCGCGCCGTGCGCAAAAATCCCTGATCCACGCGGTCGTGCCCCAATAGATCCCTGATTGGAGAATCGCCGTCCCGCCATTGGGCAGGGTACGGAACACCGCCGCAATTGCAGCCATACCTGACGGGAAAAGCAGTGTCTCTTCCGCCCGTTCCAGTCTGCGCAAGACCTCTTCAGCCTGACGTAGATTGTCCGAATCCGCCCGCGAATAGATGTTGTCGGGACGGACCAGCGCATAGTCAGCGCCACGCAGGTAGGTTGTGGACGGCTGCAGCGCAGGCACAACACCGCCAGATTGAAGATCAATGGCTCCGGCGGCATGCGCTGCGATTGTGGCGGGCTTTTTTGTACTATCCATTTCGCTATGTGGCGCAGAGCGACGGGCAAATGCAAGGGGTGCTTGTCAGTCGTCTGCGGCTCATCGCGCTATGGGCAAGGTGCTACAAGATAGGTGCCATCACCGCGCGCATAGGCGCATTCCTGCGTGGCATCGTTTTGCGCAACGATTGTGCCAATCGCAGCGCCACCAAGTGCCGCAATCAAGCGCCAGTCATTGTTTGCATCAAACATATCTGCGGTGATCAAACCCGC